>NZ_BAAAEP010000006.1:0-108687 GCF_039523075.1 Caenispirillum bisanense | reverse complement strand
GCGATGTCGATCCCGAGAAAACCTGACATGTCCCCCTCCGAACCTGTTGCAGGCTGGCCGCACAGGCGACCATCCTTGTGCATCCAGGCTCACCACGGAAAGGGGCCTTCGATACCGTCCGGTCTCAGGTGCGGCACAGCGAAGGGGGCCTGATCTCAGGCACGCACTTCAGAGAGGCAGGGACAAACAGGCTCTCCCTTCACCAGCCTCGCGCAGCTTACTGCCGACGCTGGGCAAGACATACAAGGGACTGCCGGCCGGGGAGGGGGCTCGTCCACCTGGACAAGGGCCACGACCTTGCCCCGGTGCGGGCTGATCATTGGGAACCAGAGAGGCGCGCCGAGCATCCTGCCTCGGCCAATTGGCGCTGAAAGACCTGGTTCTCGCCCTCCTCTCCGCGACCTCGCCGCCATCGAGGGCATCGTCGGCCTGTGGAAGAATTTCCGCCGCGGCGCCGCGAGGTGCGCGACCGTCCGGCGGTCACCTTCCTCTCCGCCGTCCGATCATCGCGCTTGCCGGCCACTGGTTATAAATCAGGGAGCCAGATCAAACCGGTATTGGCCGCCGCAGCATCCCCAGTTCTGTCATCGCCACAGGCGGCACCGGCGCAGGTCTCTGATCCTTGACGGGTGGCACATATATTAAGGGGTAGATCAGGCCAAGTTAACCCAGAATAGGAAGTTTTCCTACCTCTTTTGATAATACTTACAAATACCTCAAAAGATCATCGTGTGTCTTCGCGGCAACAGCGTGGCAAAAACACAAATCCTTTCCTCTTCCTGACGTTGTCTTTGCCGAAACATCGTGTCTTTCATTGGCCTCACGGCAGGGCCGTTCCTGGCGGCTCAAGTCCGCAGGGGGAAAATTCCGGGTGCCGCCATGAGCACACCCATCTCGTCACGGAGAGTTTGGACCATGAAAAAGATTCTTCTCGGCAGCACCGCCCTGATCGCGGCCGTGTCGCTGTCCATGCCGGCGTCGGCCGCCGAAAAGATCCGCCTCGGCCTCGGCGGCAAGCTGGAGCAGTACTTCGGCGTCGTGTCGCAGGACGATGCCCCGGGCTTCGATCCGACCACCACCGGCATCAACACCGACACCGAAGTCTACTTCTCGGGCGCCACCACCCTGGACAACGGCCTGACCATCGGCGCCATGATCCAGCTGGAAGCCCAGACCAACTCGGACGTCACTGCCAACGCTGACGAGCAGTACGCCTACATCGAAGGCGCCTTCGGCCGCATCATCGCCGGCCAGAAGGACGGCGTGCTGACCCAGCTGGCCCACGAAGCGCCGCAGTACGGCCTGGCCGACGACGACGTTTCCGCGTTCTTCAACCCGGCCAACCTGCTGACCAACTACCGTCGCGGCGTCGACACCACCCTCGGCGGTCAGGACAACGCCAGCGTCAGCTACATCTCGCCGTCCATGGCGGGCTTCAGCTTCGGCGCCACCTTCATGCCGAACGTCAACGGCGCCCTGCAGGCCAACAGCGAGACCCAGCTGCACAACCAGTGGGAAGTCGCCCTGGCCTACAACGGTGAGTTCAGCGGCTTCGCCATCGGTGCCGACGTGGCCTACATTGAGGCTTCGGGCGCCAACGCCGCCGATGCCGAGGATCCCTGGGGCTGGCGCGCCGGCCTGATCCTGGGCTACGCCGGTTTCCAGGTGGGCGGCAGCGTGCTGCAGCTGGAAGACGCCGCCGGCAACGCCGGTGAGGACAGCCTGACCTGGAACGCCGGTATCGGCTACAAGACCGGCCCCTACGGCGTCTCGGTGGTCTACCTCGAGTCCGACTTCGACGATCCGGTCACCGGCGACAACTCGGAATACCGCCAGGTGTCGCTGCACGGCAGCTACGCCATGGGTCCGGGCGTGACGCTCGCCGCCGCGGCCTTCTGGGCCGAAGGTGAGCAGAACTACGGTGCGGCCGCGGCCGGCAGCGACAGCGTCGACGGCGTTGGCGGCATCGTCGGTCTGCAGCTCTCCTTCTGATCCGCTACCGGCGCAAGCCGGGAGCCGAGGGGGGGATGACGGCCCGGCCGCGCAAGCGGTCGGGCCGTTGCCTATTCTGCAGGCAACTTCGGCATCAGCGGGCGCCGATGGCTGGAATGTGACCAAATAGTAACACCCAGGGCGGAATCCGTTCACACGTCATTCATCTCCGTTGCCGCCGGGCCGCGCCCGTGGCTTCTTCTTCTTGTTCAGTTTCGGAGGCCGTTTTCCCGATTCGCCGGCACCCGCGGCGGATGGCCATCCCCAGGGAGTTGAACTGGAAATGAAGAAGCTTCTCCTCGCGACTTCGGCGCTTGTCCTCGCTGGCGCTGCCGTTTCCCCCGCCATGGCTGCCGAGAAGATCAAGCTCGGCCTGGGCGGCAAGATGGAACAGTACTTCGGCGTCACCTCGCAGGACGATGCCCCCGGCTTCGATCCGACCACCACCGGCATCGCGACCGACACCGAGGTCTATTTCTCCGGCGCCACCACCCTGGACAACGGCCTGACCATCGGCGCCATGATCCAGCTGGAAGCCCAGACCAACGCTACTCCTCAAAATGAAAATGCTGACGAGCAGTATGCCTACATCGAGGGCGCGTTCGGCCAGATCCAGGCCGGCCAGAAGGAGGGCGTGCACGCCCAGATGGCGCACGAGGCGCCGCAGTACGGCCTCGCCGACGACGACTTCGGCGATTGGTTCGCACCGGGCGATTACTATGCCGGCTTCATGAACGGCTGGAACGGCCTGGACACCACCCTGTCCAACGACGACGCCTCGATCAGCTACATCAGCCCATCGCTGGCCGGCTTCAGCGTCGGCCTGACCTGGACCCCGTCGCCGGGCGGCGCGCTGCAGGCCAACACGGTCACCAACGCCCACAACCAGTATGAAGCCGCCATCGCCTATAACGGCGAGTTCGGCGGTGTCGCCATCGGTGCCGACGTCGCCTACATCGGCGAATCGGGCGCCGACGACAACAACGCCACCACCACCGATCAGGCGGCGTGGCGCGGCGGTCTGGTCATCGGCTACGCCGGCTTCGAAGTGGGCGGCAGCTACCTGCGCACCGACGACAACGACGGCGCCCGCGGCGACGACCGTGAAGTGTGGAACGCCGGCATCGGCTACAGAACCGGTCCCTACGGCGTGTCCATCACCTACACCGCGTCGACCCTCGACTACGGCAACGGCAACAAGGACAAGCTGTACAACGTCTACCTGGGCGGCACCTACGCGATGGGCCCGGGCGTGACGCTGGTCGGCGCTCTGTACCACGCGGAAGCGGAACGCCGCCTCGCCAATGCGCCGGACCCGGAAGACGTCGACGCCCTGGGCGCCGTGGTCGGCCTGCAGCTGGAGTTCTGATCGGCTCCTGCCGGTACGGACACCACAGGCCCGGCGGGACACCGCCGGGCCTGTCGGCTTTTCAGGGCCATGCCGGTCCCGGCCGGCTTCAGCCGGCGGCCGGGTCCGGGTGGCGCCGCGCCTGCGGGTCGATGGGCAGCAGGTGGGTCAGGTGGCGTTCCAGGTCGGCTTCGTCGGAGCCGGTGTAGTTCTTCACTTCCTCCGCCACCACCTTCTGGGCCAGCGGCTTCGGCATCAGCTCGCGCACCGAACTCATGGTCTGGGCCGGGGCGCAGATGATCAGCTGGTCGAACTCGTTGCGCTGGGCGTGGCGGGTGAGGTCGTCGATCACTTCCCGCATCAGCTCGTGGCGGGCGCGGTCCTGCGGGTTGGACTTGGGCTCGTAGGCGCTGCGGCCCTCGTCCTCCATGTTGCTGGAGAACGTGCGGCCGGGCTTGTCGCGCTGGACCTCGCGCGCCTTCACCGCCTGCCCTTCGAACTCCCGGTGCTCCAGCCGCTGGACCGGCTTGCCGGGGCCCGCGTGGACGAAGAGGCGGGCCTGGGAGCCGTCGGCCACCAGGATCCAGGTTTTTGTCGCGTCCATGGGATACCTCGCTTGCTGCTTGGTTTCCCTTGGAAACGGGGGGCGAGGCCCGCGGGTTTCCCGGTCGTCGGGAGCACCCGCCGGGCGGGCCGCGCCGTCAGGCCGGATAGACCAGCGCCACCGTCTCGTCGGCGATGGCCACCTGCGCCGGCAGGCGGGCGATGATGTCGCCGTCGCCCTGCACCGGCTCCCGCGCCGGGCTGCCGTCGATGGTGAAGGAGGTGGAGCGCAGCACCTCCACATCGGCAAAGTCGGCCAGCGCCCCGGTGGCGAGGCCGACGGCATAGCGCAACACGTTCCACATGCCTTTTCTCTTCAGCAGGATCATGTCGAGTCGGGGTTCGGTCAGCCCGCCGTCGCGGACCACCACGAAGGGCCCGCCGTAGAGGCGGCCGTTGAGCGCCACCGCCGTCGCCGCCTGGTGTACGGCGCCGGTGACGTGGTCGGTGACGGAAAGGGTCGGGAAGGGGTAGCGGCGGGACTGGCGCAGCATCTCCCACACGTAGGCGGCCTTGCCGAAGCGGCGCTTGAGCCGCAGGTCCACATGCTCCACCACCACCGCATCGAAGCCGGCGCCGGCCATCAGCAGGAAGCAGCGGTCGCCGGCGCGGCCCAGGTGGATGCGCCGCACCGGCCCGGTGGCCAGCGCCTGCGCCACCTTGGCCGGCGCCAGCGGCAGGCCGATCTCGTGCGCCAGCACGTTGGCGGTGCCGAGCGGGATGATGCCGAGCGGCACCCGGCTGCCGGCGCTGACCAGACCGTTCACCGCCTCGTTGATGGTGCCGTCGCCGCCGGCCACCACCAGCACGTCGCAGTCCTCCGGCGAGGCGGCGGCGGCGAAGGCCTCGGCATCGCCCACCTTGCCGGTTTCCCGCAGCACCACCGCGCAGCCGTGCCGCTCCAGCGCCGCCAGGGTGGCGCGCAGGCGGGGGGGGCGGTTGCCGCCGGCGGTGGGGTTGAAGATCACCATCAGGCGGCGGACGCCGGCAGGGCAGTCGGCAGCGGTCGGCCGGTCGGCGCGCGGGGAGTCGAACACCATCTTCTCCAGAATAGAGGAACCATGGCAGGTGCACATCCGCACCAGATCACGAACGCCTGAGGAAAGTCTGATCGTTACAGTGATACTTCAGAACAAAGACAAGAATGTTTCTGGCCTGTTAATTATTCTTGTCTACGGGTGAATTTCGTTCTCTGTGTGCCGCCCTTATACTACACATTGCGCCCAGATCAACCGCCCACACGGCATTTTTTGCAAGCAGCGGAAGATGAATGCGGTGAGCACGCAGCGCCGGTACCGATCCGTCTTCATTTCCGACGTCCACCTGGGGACGCGCGGCTGCAAGGCGGATTTCCTGCTCGACTTCCTGCGGGTGGTTGAAAGCGACAACCTCTACCTGGTCGGCGACATCGTCGACGGCTGGCGCCTGCGCAAGCACTGGTACTGGCCGCAAAGCCACAACGACGTGCTGCAGAAGCTGCTGCGCAAGGCGCGCAAGGGCGTCAACGTGGTGTTCATCCCCGGCAACCACGACGAATTCGCCCGGTCCTACACCGACCACGAGTTCGGCGCCGTCAAGGTGATGCACGAAGCAACCCACATCGCCGCCGACGGTCGCACCTATCTGGTCATGCACGGCGACCAGTTCGACGGCGTCATCCAGTACGCCAAGTGGCTGGCCTACCTGGGCGACTGGGCCTACACGACGGCGCTGGCCCTGAACCACTGGTTCAACGTCGCCCGCAAGCGCTTCGGCCTGCCCTACTGGTCGCTGTCCAAGTACCTGAAGCACAAGGTGAAGAACGCCGTCGCCTTCATCGCCGACTTCGAGGCGGCGATGGCCGGGGTGGCGCGCCAGCGCGGTGTCGACGGGGTCATCTGCGGCCACATCCACCACGCCGAGATCCGCGACATCGACGGCATCCTCTACTGCAACGACGGCGACTGGGTGGAAAGCTGCACCGCGCTGGTCGAGCACTACGACGGCCGCATGGAAATCCTCGACTGGACCGAGATGCGGCAGTTCAGCGCGCTGGACGCCTATGAACGCGCCCGCACCGAACCCTCCGGCCCCGTCACCGTCCCGCCCGAGGCCGTCGGCCCGGCACCGGCCCCCGTGGAGAACACCCCGGCATGCGCATCCTCCTCATTTCCGATGCTTGGTCGCCTCAGGTCAATGGTGTGGTCCGCACGCTCCTGACCCTCAAGGAGCAGCTGGCCGAGCGGGGGCATGAGGTGTTCGCCATCACCCCCAACGACTTCCGCACCATCCCCTGCCCCAGCTACCCGGAAATTCCGCTGGCGCTGCTGCCGGGCAACAAGGTGGCGCGGATGATCGAGCGGTTCCGCCCCTGCGTCATCCACATCGCCACCGAAGGGCCGCTCGGGCTGGCGGCGCGGGCCTACTGCGTCAAGCGCGACATCCCCTTCACCACCGCCTTCCACACCAAGTTCCCGGAATACATCCAGGCCCGCACGCGGCTGCCGCTGTCGGTGGGGTACAAGGCGGTGCGCTGGTTCCACCGGCCGTCGCGCTGCGTCATGGTGGCCACCGACGGCATCGAGGCGGAACTGAAGCGCTGGGGCGTCGGGAACATCGGCCGCTGGGGCCGCGGCGTCGATACCGACCTGTTCCGCCCCGACCCCGACGCCCGCGCCCTGTTCGGCGACGGCGGCGACGGGCGGCCGGTATTCCTCTACGTCGGCCGGGTGGCGGTGGAAAAGAACATCGGTGCCTTCCTCGACCTCGACCTGCCGGGGCGCAAGGTGGTGGTCGGCGGCGGCCCGATGCTGGACGAGCTGAAGCGCCGCTATCCCGGCGTCACCTTCACCGGGCCGAAGTTCGGGCACGAGCTGGCGCGCCACTTCGCCGCCGCCGACGTCTTCGTGTTCCCGTCGCTGACCGACACCTTCGGGCTGGTGGTGCTGGAGGCGCTGGCCTGCGGCACGCCGGTTGCCGCTTTCCCGGTGGCCGGGCCGAAGGACGTGCTGCAGGGGGCGCCGGTCGGGGTGCTCGACGACGACCTGCGCAAGGCCGCCCTGGCGGCGCTGGAGATCCCGCGCGAGGCCTGCCGCGCCTTCGCCCTGCGCAACAGCTGGGATGCCAGCGTCGACCAGTTCCTGGCCAACCTGGCGCCCTTCGCCACCGATGCGTACTTCCCCTCCCTGCTGCCCGAGCGCGAGACGCAGGCGGCGGAGTAGGTGCAAGCTGCCGTGCTCGGAGAAGGGAGATCCTGTTTGGCCCTGCCTCTCCGGAGCACTTTCCCCTCGTTCGGGGTCATAGCCGGCGGCGGCGAAGACGTTCAAGCACTGGGCCGGCATGATCGCGTCGATATCCTGGCGGATCTCCTCCCGCAACGCTTCCCTGGTTCTGGCCGCGGCTTTCTGGATCTCGACGAACTGGGTGTCGTTGCCGACCAGGGAGAAATCCACGGCTCCATCCCCGTCCGCCAGGCCCGGGCGTCGCGGCTGGTCGCGCATAGGCGATGGCTGACGCATCATCCAGTGGGCCGCCACGGTCGCTGCCGCGGCTGAAATACCAGTTGCTCAAGGTTTTGCCCCTCCTCGACCGCCGGCAGTGCCGCCGGGCGGCACGGTGATCCCTGCACCGACTAACTCGGTCCCCCCTCTCGGCCGCGCTCAATGCGGCGGGGGAGGGGGCTGAGGGCACCTGCGGCCCGAACTGTCGCTGCTGCTATCGAAAGGGAGCAACGCGAGGCAGGGTGGTGACGCGGTCCAGGATGGCGGAGCCGTCGTGGCGGTCGAGGGCGGCGCGGCGGTAGATCCGTGGCGGGGCCGGGTGGGCGGCAGGGGCGGTGGCGGAGGGCGGAGGGGCAGGAGGCGCGCAGGGCAGGGTGATCGGCAGCAGGCGGCCGTCCTGCAGGCGCCAGGCGTGGTCGACCAGGGACAGCGTGTCCGCCCGGTGGGCCGTCAGCAGGGTGGTGATGCGCCGCCGCCTCAGCTCGGCCAGGATCAGGGCCTGTACTCCGGCATCCAGCGCCGCCGTGGCTTCGTCGAGGACGAGCAGGCCGGGCCGGCGCAGCAGCACCCGGGCCAGCCGCACCTGCAGGATCTGCCCGGCGGACATGCCGCGCGGGTCGAGCGGCGTGTAAAGGCCCATGGGCCAGCGCGCCACCTCTCCGTCCAGGCCCACTGCCGCCAGCGCCGACCACGCTGCCGCCGCGTCGTGGGGCGTGCTGCCGAGAAGGTAGGACCGCAGCGTCATCCCCGGCAGCGGCTCGTCCTGGAACAGGGCATCGCAGGCGGCCCGCAGCACGGTCCGGTCGCTGTCCCGCAGGCTGTGGCCGCCGAGGCGCACGGTGCCGCGCTCCGGGGCCAGCAGGCCGAGCAGGATGGCGATCAGCGTGCTCTTGCCGGCGCCGGAGGGGCCGACCACCGCCACCACCTCGCCGGCGGCAACCTGGAGCGAGGCGCCGTCGAGCACCGGCGGGCCGTCGGCGCGGTAGCGGAAGTGCAGGTCTTCGGCCGTCAGGGTGGCGTCGAAGGCGGCGGGGGCCGCACCCGCGTCCTCCACCGGGCCGGACAGGAACGGACCGACCCGGCGCCACTGGCGGCGGTGGTTCAGGCTCTGGCGCCCGGCGTGCGCAAGCAGCCATGCCGCTGCCAGGACAGGCGCGGCGACGGGCGCGACGGCGGTCAGGGCAAGGCCGGCAAGGGTGGCGCCTCGCACCGCCGCCTCGGCCCACGCGAGGCGCCGCAGGGGAGCGCGGGCGGCCTCGTCGGCGGCCTGCTTCTGCCGCTGCCAGTGCTCGACCACACGGTTCAGGCCGCCGTTGCCCCGCAGGTCCGGCAGGGCCCCGACCAGGGCCGCAAGGGTGTCGTCGGCGGCCTGCCGGGCGGAGAGGGCGGCGGCCGGCATCGCCCGCTGCGTCTGGCCCGCCAGAAGGCGTCCGGCGGCCTCGCTCCAGGCCGCCAGGTGGTCGGGGTGGCGGGCCTGGACCCAGGCCGGTTGCAGGCGCAGGGCGTGGCCGGCGAGCTGGATTTCGCCGACCGCCATGCCGATCGCGCGTCGCCGCCCGGCCCCCAGGTCACCGGCCGCGGCGCCGAGCGCCACCGCCGCGGCGCCGAGTACCCCCGCCGCCAGCGGCAGGCCGGGCACCAGCAGGCCGGTGCCGAGGCACAGCAGCAGGGACGAGGCGGCGGAGGGCAGAGCCGGGCGCGGCCTGTCCAGGGCCGGCTGTTCGGGCAGCGGGCGGCGATGGGCGGCGATGGCGTCCTCGGCCACCGCGCTGGCGTCGGCATCGGTCAGGGGGCGCCGGCTGCCGTCGGCCAGCACGAGGGAGTAGCGCCCGTTGCGGCCCGGCAGCAGGGGCGTCCAGCCGAGGGCGGCATGGCGGACCAGCAGCGGCTCCAGGCTGTTGTGGCGCCAGGCGTCGCCGGTCAGGCGGACGTGGCGCAGCACCACGCCGCTGCGGCGGGCGGCGTGGCGCAGGCCGGCCAGCCCGCCCTCCGTCCTCGTGTCAGCCTCCAGAGGCGGCGGCAGCCCGAGGGCCGCCAGCAGCCGCTCCAGGCCCGCCCGTTCCTCCGCCT
Source organism: Caenispirillum bisanense (assembly GCF_039523075.1). Lineage (NCBI taxonomy): Bacteria > Pseudomonadati > Pseudomonadota > Alphaproteobacteria > Rhodospirillales > Novispirillaceae > Caenispirillum > Caenispirillum bisanense. Next base: position 99,195 of record NZ_BAAAEP010000006.1, on the reverse strand, counting down.
CCGCCGGGGTAGGTGGCGGTGGTGGCGGTGCGGGCTGGGGCGCCGGTCCGCAGTCCTGCGAGACGACCGCCGCGCCCGTGGCGGTCAGGCGGCCATCGCCGAGGTGCCACACGGCGTCGCAGGCGGCGAGGCTTTCCTCGCGCTGGCTGATGAGCAGAAGGGTGATGCCGTGGCGGCGCAGATGCCGGCGCAGGAGGGTTTCCGCCTCCAGGTCGACGCCGTCCAGGGCCTCGTCGATGATCAGGATGTCGGGGCGGCGCACCAGGGCGCGGGCGATGCCGAGCCGCCGGCGCTGGCCGCCGCTGAGGTTGCGCCCGTGCGCCTCGACGGGCTGGTGGAGGCCGCCGGGGCGGTCGCTGAGTTCTTCCCACAGGCGGACGGCCCGCAGGGCCTCCTGCACTGCCGCATCGGAGATGCCGTGATCCCACAGCGTCACCGCATCGCGCAGCGACGCCTGGACCAGGATCGGTCGCTCGGTGACCAGCGCGAGGGTGCCGCCGCGCGTGGCGGTGCCGTCCCACGGCAGCACCTGACCGGCGGCGATGGCGGCGAGGGTGCTCTTGCCGGCCCCCACCGGGCCGGTGAGGCCCACTTGCGCGCCGGCCTCCAGGCGCAGGGTGAGGCCGTCGAGCAGGGGCGGGGCGGCGGTGCTGTAGCCGAAGCGCACCGCCGATAGCTCCAGTACCCCCGGCGTCGCCGTCGACGAGGTCGGCTGATCGGCCGGCGGGGCGGCCTCGATGTCGGCGAGCAGGGCGGCCTCGCGGCGCAGGTGGAGCAACCGCCGGGCCAGCTGCCCGACCCCCAGCCACGGCCACAGCGCCAGAGCGGCGAGGGCGAAGGCCGGGCCGCCGCCCGTGGCTCCGGCAACCGCCACCGCGGCCGCGGCAAGGCCCACCGTGGCGCCCCGGTGCCAGGCCGCGGCGGTGACGGCGCGGGCCAGCGTCGCCGAGTGCTCCGCCCGGCTGCCGGCGATCTCGGCCAGCAGGTCGTCGTCGCGGCCGTCGAACAGGTACGACGGCAGGCGCAACGGCACGGCAAGCGGAAGGTCCGGCAGATCGTCGCCGGCCACCGCCTCGGCCCGCCGCCGGATGGAGCCCCGCGCGGCCGTGGCGACGGCGGCCAGCGCCCCGCAGGCGACCGCCCCGGCGACGGTCGCCGCGCCGGCAACCGGGTGCATCAGGGCGAGCGTGACGCCCGGCACGGCGGAGGCCGCCAGCCGGGCGGCGTCCACCGTAACCGGGGCGAGGATGTCGCGGCCGACGCGCTGGCCGCTGTCGGCTATGGCCTGAAGAAGGGACGGGCTGCGGTGGGCGATGCTGGCCGGGCTGCGGCCGAGCAGGGTGGAGAGGCTGTCGCTGCCGATGCACTCGTCCAGGCGACGGGACAGGTGGCGGCCTGCCGCCAGGGTGGCGGCCAGCAGGGGCGGCAGCGCCAGGGCGGCGGGCCAAAGCTCGCCCGCCATCAGCGTCGCCACCGCCATCACGCCGGCCTCGCCCGCCACGACAGCCGCCGTCCACGGCGCCGCCGCGACGGCAGCGCGCCGCAGGATGGCGGAACGTGCTCGCCAGGGCCGGCGGGGGCGCACCTGCGGTCCGGGGGTGACGGCCAGGGCCACGCCGGTGAACATGCGGTCGAAATCGGCCCGATCCATGCGCATGGGCCCGACCGCCGGGTCGTTCACCTGCACCCAATGGGGCGTGATGCCTTCCACCACCACCATGTGGTTGAAGGACACGAACGCCATGAGGGGGAGGGGGCGGCCGGCGAGGGCCTCGGGTTCGCAGCTGACGGCGTGGGCCAGGAAACCGTAATGCCGCGCCAGATCGCGCAGGCGGCGGAGCGAGGTGCCGTCGCGGGAGGCTCCGGCCACCGTGCGCAGCTCATGCAGCGGCACATGGCAGCCATGGTAGCCCATCAGCATGGCGAGGGCGGCAAGGCCGCACTCGGTCATTTCGTGCTGCAGGACGGTGGGGGTGCGAACGGTCACGGCCCGGTCCGGTGGTCGACGGCTCGCACTGCTGGATCTCCGCAGGAAAGGGGCTCCCGGAGACCGGGAGCCCCATTTGCCTCAGCCGAAGCCGATCTTCGCGTTCTTGCCGAGGTCCTTCATGGTGGGCCGCGGCGGAACGCCGCCGGCCACCAGATCGAGTTCGTCGTCGGACAGAACGGTTTCGTCGGTGGGGATCAGATTGAAGGTGCCGTCCTTGTTCTCCACCAGCTTCAGCGGCAGCGGCAGGTCGATGCCGTAGTGCGCCTTCACGGCGGCGTTGATGTCGGCATCCGCTTCGGCGCGGAAGGCCGCGTCGGTCTTCAGGCGGGCGGTGGCGGCGGCGATGGTGTCGGCGCCGAACAGGGCCTCAAGGTCAAAGGACATCAAAAGATACTCCTGAGAATGGTTGATGGTTTATTTTTGTAGTGTTCGAAAGGTAATCCTCAGTTCCCATGCCTCGTCCACCTTCAAATGGAGGGGGCCGAAGCGGCGTCGCACCATGGCCATCATGCGTGGCAGGCAGGTGTGATAGATGGCGATCGACTGCGGGCCGAGCAGGGCGGCCTGACGGTCGAAGGCGTGCCAGTAGGCGCCGACCAGGGCGCCGGTGTGCCACAGGTCGGGCCGCAGATAGGCGGAGCGGTAGGTGACGGCCGGGCGGTCGCGGTAGCCGGGCAGGGGCACGCCCGCCGCCTGCTCCGCCATCACCCAGCCCACCAGGGCGCCGCCGCGCCGCACCGCCACCGAGCATTCGGGCAGCGGCGCCGCCATCGACCAGTCGGGGTGCATGTGCGGTACGTAGCCCTCGCCGCCGGCCATGGCGGCGATGGCGGCGTGGTCGGCGGCATCCAGCGGCCGCCACGGCGCGAAGCTCACCCCCTCGGCATCGCGCAGCCGGCCCGACACCGCCGGCCAGCGCGCGACCGCTTCCACCATGGGGCCGGCCTCGCTGAAGCAGATGAGTTCCCGCAGCTCCGGCGGGCCCCAGCCGGCGGCGGTTGCGGCGGCGACCAGGGCGGCCGCATCCCCCGCCGGCAGACGGCTGGAGTACGCGGCGGCGGCGCGGTGGGCGCCGGCGGCGGCGGGCGCCTCGGCGAAGGCGGCCAGCAGGCGGCGGCCGAACCCCTGCCGGCGCAGCGCCGGCGTCACCACCACCGACAGCAGCAGCGCCTCGCCATCGTTGCCCAGGGTTCCGAGCGCGAGGCCGACCGGCACCCCCGCCAGGGTGGCACCGACAGCCAGCCACGGCAGCGCCAGCGCGCCCAGGCAGGGGGCAAGACGGGGATAGGTGAGGCCGGCATAGGCCGAGGTATTCCCGGCGAGCGGCGCCAGCACGACGGTGGAGCGAGGCCGGGCCGCCGCGACCGGGTCAGCCATGGCTGTCCACCAGGCGGGCGGTGGCGAGGGTGCGCAGCAGGCGGTCGAAGCGGTCGCCGGCCTGCGACAGCGAGTCGAGGATGGCGTCGTCCAGTTCGTCGGCCAGCACGCCTTCGTCGGCAAGGCTCGCGTCCTCGCCGTAGCCGAGGCGGCGGACGGTGTTGCGCAGGCGGTCGGCCAGGAACAGCGCCATGGCCTTGTAGAAGCGGCCGGTGAAGGCGGTGTCGCTGGCCAGCTTGGCGCTGAGATCGGCGCGCGACAGTTCCAGCACCACGCAGCCCTCCAGCGCCTCCACCGAGGCCGAGGGCGGGGCGCTGTCGACGAAGGACATCTCTCCCACCACCTCGCCGGCGCTGAGGCGCGCGACCGTGCCGACGCCCCGCACCGTGACCGCCACATGCCCTTCCAGCACCACGAACAGCGAGGCGATGGGCTGCCCTTCGGTGATCAGCCGCTGGCCGGCGGCGATGCGGCGGCGGACGCCGGCATGGGCCAGCCACTCGACATCGCGGTCGTCGAAATGGCCGAGGATGTACAGAACCTTGCGCATTCCGCGCGTCCTCCCGTGGTTAGAGCATCTGGCGCCGCGCCATGTCGGCGAACGGGCCCGGCGTGGAGACAAGCTTGTCATAGGGCCCCTGCTGCACGATGCGGCCGCCGCGCAGCACGACGATGCGGCCGGCCTGCTGCACCGAGGTCAGGCGGTGGGCGATGACGATGCGGGTGACCGGCAGGGCGGCCAGGGTTTCGGTGACGATGGCCTGGGTGCGGTTGTCGAGGGCGCTGGTGGCTTCGTCCAGCACCAGCAGGCGCGGCCGGCGGATCATGGCGCGGGCCAGCAGCAGGCGCTGGCGCTGGCCGCCGGACAGGGTGGCGCCGCCGTCCAGCAGGGGGGTGTGCATCTCCATGGGCATGGCGCGGATGTCGGGCTCCAGCCCGACCAGCCGGGCCGCCGTCCAGGCGTCCTCCAGCCCGAGGCCGCTGGTGCCGACGATGTTGCTGAGGATGGTGCCGCCCGAGACCTTGCCGCTTTGCAGCACCACGCCCATCTGCCGCCGCACCGCCGCCAGATCGAGGTCGGCGAGCGGCTTGCCGTCGAGGAAGATCTCGCCGCCCTGCGGCCGCTCGAACCCCAGCAGCAGGCGCAGCAGCGTCGATTTGCCCGAGCCGGAGGGGCCGACCAGCGCCACCCATTCCCCCGGCTCGATGGCAAGCGACAGGTCTTCGATGAGGCGGGCGCCGCCGCTGTGGTAGGCGAAGGTGACGTTGGCGAACTCGACGCCGCCGCGCAGCACCGCCGGGTCGCGGCCCTGGCCGGCTTCTTCCGGCACCGCGTCCAGCACCGGCCGCAGGCGGGTGTACAGCGGCACCGCCGCCAGCACGTCGGTCAGCGATTGTCCGACGGCGTTGAGCGCCGCCAGGAACTGGCCGAAGGCGGCCAGGAAGGCCAGCATGGCGCCGGGCGTCAGGCCCTGCGGCGGGCGCGTCGGGTCGCCGCCGCCGAGCAGGTGGCGGCGGCGGTCGATGGCGGCGTCCTCGATCACCAGAACGGCGACACCGAGCAGCAGCAGCGTCGCCACCGCCGGGAAGGCGGCATGGAACACCGTCAGGTGGTTGGAAACCCGGCCGGCGGCGGCGAAGTGTCGCTTCTGGCCGGCATAGAGGCGAGCCCAGGCGCTGAAGGCGCGGTCGACGGCGGCGGCGGCCTTCAGCTTGCCGATGCCGGCCAGGATCTGGAACACCAGCCCCTCCACCCGGCCGCGGGCGTCGGCGTGGCGGGCCTCGTGCCGCAGCTGCACCGCCGCCAGCCCCACCGTCGTCACCAGCGAGGCAAGCGCCAGGGCCAGCCCGACCAGCGCCAGCCAGGGGTCGAAGAAGAACAGCGCCGCCAGGCTGAAGGCCGAGAACAGCAGGCTCTGCAGGGCGGTGAGGGCGGCGCCGGACAGCCGCTCGCGGATGCCCTGCACGCCGAGCACGCGGTCGGCCAGGTCGCCGGCGCTGAAGCGGCTGTAGAAGCCGGGCGCGAGGCGCAGCAGGCGGTCGAACATGCCGGCCTGCAGCGACCAGTCGAGACGGCCTTCCACGGTCAGGGTCAGCAGTTGCCGCACCAGCTGGAAGGCGCCGGCCCCCAACGCCGCCGCCAGCAGGCCGCCGACCAGGATCAGGTGCTGGTCGGCCATGGCGCGCGGGATGATCTCCTGCACCAGCAGGTTGGTCGCAAAGGGGACGCTGAGGGCAAGCAGCGCCGTCAGGGCGCCGAGCCAGCCCAGCCGCCGCAGCACCGGCCCGGCATCGCGCAGCCCGAACCGCACCAGCGCCGCCGCGCCCAGCGGCGTGTCGGGCAGCCGGCGATAGAGCATGCGGGCCTGCGGCTTGAGCCGGTCGGCCAGACGGGCATCCACCCGCCGGACCGTGCCGTCGGCCGGATCGTGCATCATGTAGCCGCCGCGGACCGGCAGCAGCGCCACCGCGGCGGCACTGTCGCCGCCGTTGTCCTTTTCCCACCACGCCAGCAGCGGCCCGCTGTCGCGACGCCACCAGCCGTCGCGCAGCAGCACCATGCGCCAGCGGATGCCCGATGCCTTCAGCACCGCCTGCAAACGGTCGCCGCCGGTGTCGGCGGTGGTGGCCGGGCGCAGGGTGAGGTCGAGGTGATGGGCGAGCAGATGCAGCGCCGCCAGCTCCGGCACCGTCTCGGCCGGCGGCGGCGGCGGGGCGTCGGGCTCCGCCACCTGGGCGAGGGCGCGCAGGCCGTCGGTGCGCGCCCGGCGGTTGATGTCGTCGCGCCGCCGCTGCCGCTCGCTCGCCTGGGCGGCGCGGCGGCGCAGGGCGCTGTCGATGACGGCGGCGGCATGGGCGTGGTAGGCGGCCAGGGCCTCGCCCGTCGCGGCATCCGGCAGGGCGTCGAGCACCTCCACCTCGCCGCGGTCGAGGCAGTGAAGCCAGAGGGTACGGGTGAGCGGCACCGGCGCCGCGCCGGGGGCCAGGGGCTCGACCGCCTCGTCGCCGCCGCGCAGGCGGAAGCGGCCACCCTGCACCACCACCCACACCGGCAGCAGGGCCGTCCCGCCGCACCGCAGGCCGGGGGCGACATCATGGTGGCCGGGAGCCAGGGCGAGGTCGGCGCCGCCGGCCCCGGTGCCGCCGCCACCCGCCATCTCCGCCAGCCCGGCGGCGAGGGTGGCGACCCAGTGGTCGCGGGCGGCGGGCGGCATGGCTTCGGCGGTGTGGCCGGCGTCCTCCACCTCGGCGCCGAGCCCCGGCACCGCCCGCACCTCCCAGGCGGCGCCGGCCGGGGCCGGCAGGGGCGGCAGCCAGCCGCCGGCCTCGACCCGGCAGAGGAAGTGGTGGCGACCGCTGTCGCCGTCGGCGGTGCGCTCGACGGCGAACAGGTCAACCGCCCCCCGTCGCACGATGCGCGGCACGGCAGGCGCGGAGGCGGCGCGGACTCCCGCGACGGGGGCGTCAAGCAGGGCCATGTCAGCCGCTCCGGATGAGGTCGGCATAGACGCCGTTGCGGGCCATCAGCGTCTGGTGGGTGCCGCGCTCGACCACCTGGCCGCGCTCCAGCACCACGATCTCGTCGGCGTCGCGGATGGTGGACAGGCGGTGGGCGACGATGAGGCAGGCGCAGCCGCGCCGCCGCAGGTTGGAGTCGATGGCCAGCTCCGTCGCCGGGTCCAGGGCCGAGGTGGCCTCGTCCAGCACCAGCACCGCCGGATCGTTGACCAGCGCCCGCGCCAGTTCCAGCCGCTGCCGCTGGCCGCCGCTGAAGTTGAGGCCGCCCTCGCGCACGGCGCTGTCGTACCCGCCGGGGCGGGCGGCGACGTCGGCGTGGATCTCGGCATCCTTCAGGGCGCGGGTGAGCACCTCGTCGGGGACGTCGGGGGCCCACAGGGTCAGGTTCTCCCGCACCGTGCCCTCGAACAGCATGATGTCCTGATCGACGTGGGCGACGGTGGCGGCGAAGCGGGCCGCCGGCAGGTGGCCGATGGGGATGCCGTCGAGCAGGATCTCCCCCTCCCACGGCGCCAGCAGGCCGCAGACCAGACGGCCGATGGTGCTCTTGCCGCTGCCGGAGCCGCCGACCAGGGCGATGCGCTTGCCCGGCTCCAGCACCAGCGAGACCGCCTCGATCAGCGGCCGGTCGAGCGGCGAATAGCCGAAGGTCACGCCCTTCAGTTCGATACGGCCGCGCGGCGGTCCGTCGGCCCCGGCGGGAAGGGGCGGCGGCTCCGCCGGCGGCGGGGCGTTCAGCACGTCGGACAGGCGGGCGAGGTCGCCCTTCACCAGTTGCAGGCGGGTGCCGAGCTGCGTCAGGCCGGCCAAAGGTGCCATGAAGGCCTGAAACAGGCTTTGCAGGGCGACCAGGGCGCCGATGGTCAGCGCCCCGTCCATCACCCGCCAGCCGCCGATGCCCAGCACCACCACCGGCGCCAGGGCGGCGGTGAGGGCCGGCACCCCGGCGAGCAGGGCGGAATGCAGGCCCATTTCCTGCCGCGTGGTCAGCAGCCCGGCCTGATGGCCGCTCCACAGGGCGAAGGCGTCGGTTTCGGCGCCGGTCGCCTTCAGGGTCTCGATGTTGTGAATACTGCCGACCGTCGCCGACAGCAGCTTGCCCTGCTGGCCGAGCAGGCGGCGGTTGAGGTCGTCGCGGCGGCGGCCGGCCAGGGTCAGGGCGCCCAGGTTCACCGCCCCCAGCACCACCGCCGCCGCCGCCATCACCGGATCGAACAGGGCGATGACGGCAAGGTAGAAGGCCAGCGACATCATGTTGAACAGGTTGGTCGCCAACTCGCCCGACAGAAGGGTCGCCACGCGGTCGGTGGCGGCCACCCGTCCGGCCAGTTCGCCGGCATGGCGCTGGGTGAAGAAGCGTAGCGGCAGGGCCATCAGGCGGGCGAGGTAGCGGCTGGCGAGGGTGACCGCCAGCTTGCTCTCCAGCCGCAGCAGGTAGTGCTGCTGCAAGGCGGTGACGCCGGCCTGCGCCACGGCGGCGAGCGCCAGCCCGATGATCAGCGGCGCCACCCAGGTTTTCATCTGGTCGACCAGCACCCGGTCGACGAACTGGCTGGTCAGGCCCGGCACCACGATCCCCGGCAGCACCAGGAACAGGCTGAAGGCGGCCACCAGCGCCAGCGCCGGACGGGATCCGGCCAGCAGCCCGGTCAGCTGGGCGAAGGGGCGCGGCGGAGTGCCGCCGGGGGCGAAGTCCGGCCCCGGCTCCAGCGCCAGGACGACGCCGGTGAAGGCTTCGTCCAGATCCTGGCGGGAGACCTGGCGCGGGCCGCTGGCCGGGTCGGTGATGTGGACGCGGTCGCCGACGATGCCCCGGAACACCACGAAATGGTTGAAGTTCCAGTGCAGGATGGACGGCACCGGCAGATCGAGCAGGCCGTCCGGCTCCTTGCGGAAGCCCTTGGCGCCCAGGCCGAAGCGACGGGCCGCCCGCAGCACGTTGGAGGCCTTGGCGCCATCGCGCGACACGCCGCAGGCTTCGCGCAAGGTTTCCAGGCTCTCCCACCGGCCATGGTGGGCCAGCACCATGGCCAGGCAGGCGGCGCCGCACTCGGTCGCCTCCATCTGGAGGATGGTGGGAACGCGCACCGGCCGCCTCCGCCGCCGGGGCAGGGGCGGGGCGGTCATCCGTCCAGACCCGTCTGCTTGCGGATCAGCGGCACGATCAGGGTGGCGGGCGTCTGCTCGCGCACGGTGATGTCCAGCTCCAGCGTGGTGCCGCTGAACAGGCTGACGGGCGGCCCCTGGCGCGACGACCAGGCATAGCCGCTCGGCGTGTCGCCGGGGGTGAGGTCGATGCGCACTTCGTAGGGGGCACCGTCCTGCGAGAAGGTGGTGATGAGGGCGTCGTTCTGCAGCACTGCCGCCATGCCCTCGCGGGTGGACGGGAAGGCCGAGATGCTGCGCACGGTGCCGAGCAGGCTGCCGTGTTCCTCCCGCCGCACGTTGGCGGGGGCGATGCGCACCGGCATGCCGGCGGTCACCAGCTTGCCGTGGCGGGTGGGGATGTAGGCCACCGCCTCCAGCCCCTGACCGGCGCTTTCGATGCCGAGGACGCCCTGGCCGGCGCTGACCATGGTGCCGGCGGTGGCGCGGATTTCGGTCACCCGCCCGGCGGCCGGGGCGAGGACGTGGGTGTCGCGGTCAAGCTGGGCTTCCAGCTCGCGGATGGTGCGCTCGGCGGTGGCGACGGCGGCCTCCGCCTCGCTGCGGTCGCGCTCGTGGCGCAGCACCACCTCGTTCTCCTCCGCCTGAAGGCGCAGCAGGGCGGAGCGGCCGTCGGCGACGGTCTGCTGGGCGCGGGCGAGGTCGGTCTGGATGGCCTGCACCTGGGTGCGGGTGGCGATGCCCTGGGCGGCCAGGTCGCGGTGGCCGCGCAGCCGTTCGGTCAGCCACGCCACCTGCTCCTCGGCGGCGGCGATGGACTGCTCCAGCGCGTTGCGCTGCTGGGCGAGGTTGGCGCGCACGATCTGCAGTTCGCGGGCATGGGCGGCGGTGCGCCGGTCCAGGTCGGTGGTGCGCTCGGCAAGCAGGTCGCGGGCATTGGCGAGGCGGGTGACGATGTCGCTCTGGAGGATGCGGGCGATGGGCTGGCCCTCGCGGACGCTGTCGCCCAGGCTGACCAGCACCGCCTCGATCCGGCCGGCGGTGGGACTCATGGCCGAGACCACCCGGCCCTCTCGGGCGATGAGGATACCCTTTCCCTGCACGTTGGTCGGAATGGTGCCAAGGAAGGCCCAGGCGACCAGCACCGCCAGCAGCACCCCCAGGGTAGCGGCGACGATCCAGCCGCGCGGGTCGGTGATGACGATGGTGCGGTCAAGCTGATCGGGCGACGACAGGCGATCCAGCGCCGCCTGGCGGAACGGCGGCCGGGTCGTCATGGTGCCGCAGCCGCAGCGGGGACAAAGGCCGGCGGGCGCGCCTGTGCGGACGCTTCAACGGGATGCAGAACCACTCTCTGTGCTCTTCCCCAGGACCTGATGGACCCTCACCGCGACCCCCGGCGGTTTCCCCGCTCCTCCGGCTGCCGCCGCCTCATAACTTCACAATCGGACAAACTGCTTGAGGCTGCAGTTATCTAACCATAAAGATTCGCTGCGCGCACCTCAATCTGTCGGGGCATCTCATCCGAAAGGCGCCCCTGCTGCGTCCTCCGGTTGGGCGGCGGCGGACGGCATGGTGGAAGCGGGATGAGAGCCGGTCCCTGTCCTCGCGGGGTGATGCGGCTCACCCCGCGCCGGACGATGTTGATGTGATGCGGGCGGTGGAGGCGTGGCCGTGGCCGCGCGGCCTTCAACCACTCGGCGTGGTCGGCCGCAGAGCAGGTGACGGAGCCTGCCGGGCCGCAGGCGTGCCACCCAAGGACAGGGGTTCGATCGCCAACCCTAAAACAAAACACCCGCCGTCTCGCGACAGCGGGTGTTCCGGGAATTCTGGTGGTGGACTCTACCACTCTGACAAACTTTCCTCAATAATGCCTGCGGGTTGCTGCGGAAGCACGCGAAGTCATGCGACTGACCGAGCTGCCGCGCATGTGGGGTTAGCGTGTCTCCATCAAGCCCACACCCCGCAGCCAAGCCATCGGCAAGTCATTCGCTGCCAGATCTACAGCGCGAGGGCGTACGGGGTTTTGGTTGTTCCAGATAACATACTCGACATCTCCATCGGGCGCGCCAAAAGTCTCATAGACCGAAGGCATGATCGGCACATGGTCGCCGAACCAGCAGAGGCTGGCCGGTCGTTCACACCGGTCAAGCGACTGACGGAGTGTCGCGATCATCTGATCCGCGTTGCGCAAGTGGCGTAGGTAAATGGTCAGATCATCGCAGCCTGCCGGCGGCTGGACCGAATACAACGCATCAACATCCGTTGGAATTACCCTTTCGAGGTGAAGGGGCCCATGGTTCTCCATCGTAATGACGAAGAGGAACACAGGGCCTGTGGCTTCACGCAAGAGCGCGGCAACCTTGTCGGCCACGGCGGCATCGCCGATGTAAGGGCCAAAGCGCATCGTGTCGTCGAATGCGCGAACATCCAGAAATTCGTCGAAACCCAAGCGCGGATAAACGCGGTCACGCTGATAGAAGCTCGCGGGGTAGGGATGGATGCAGACCGTGCGATAGCCCAGTCCCTTCAGGTAAGACGCCAGCGACGGCGCATCGCCACCGGCCGCGATCGCCCGATACGGGTTAAAGCGATGCACGCCCAGCCTGTCCTCATCGATGCCGGTGAGAAAAGCGAACTCGGTGCGCACCGTATTAGCTCCCCAGGCCGGAACCTTCAACTTACCGTAAGCCACGGCATCGACCTTGAGACGGTCAAACTCGGCCAGCACTTCGGGACGGATGCCAGCAAAAAGCGGTCGCGGGTCGAAAAATGATTCGCTTTGCACCGCTACCAGATGCGGCAACTCGCCTTTTTCGCGGGTGGAAGGCAAGAACTCGAAAGGGGACGCCACTGCCAACGGCGCACTCTCTTCCTGGGAATACCGCCAGAGAGATGCCAACAAACCCAACGCACGGACATCCCGCACTGGCTCAAGACTGACCGGAAGCGTTTTCCAGCTACCCACCAGTAAAAGGAGCGCACTCCCGACAAACACCACGGCAATTCCGCCCAACTGACCCGACCAGACAAAGCGTTGGAGAGGGGTTTCCTCCATCCACAGCCCCACGGCGACCGCCAGCACGAACCCCGCTGCCGCAGCTAAAAACTTCCCCCACCCCAGAAACGGGATGTAGAGGCGAGGGTGCCGTATCGTATCGGTGAAATACTCGTAATCCTGGAACACAAAGGGCTCGCGCAAGGCCTTGAACTTGGCGTTGTTCACCAGCACCACCATCAGCAGAAAAGCTGACACGGCTGCAGCGGCGAACCAAGGGCATCCCAGGAGCAGCGCCAAAACCGCGTAAGAGGACATCCACAAGCCCCCATGCAAAGCCCAGGCGGCCCAGGGGCGCGCGAATGACGGGCGCGGCGTCATCAGACGTTCAATGGTTACCGACAAGGCAAGCCCTGCCGCCGCAGCAGAAAGCACCGCCACGAAAGCGCCATCAACGTTCACCTGGAGCAAACCCTAACCAGCGCAAAATATTGGTCGAAAGCGCGGCAGGTAACACCGCCAGCCACCACGTCCCCCAGTTCAGCGGAAACGGGAAACTGATGCGTGCCTTGTCCCGCGCCAATCCGCGCCGGATCGCCTTGGCTGCCCGCTCGGGGGGCCACAGAAAAGGCTTCGGCCCAGGCATGGCGTCACACATGGGCGACTTCACATAGCCAGGCATGATCACATTGACTTTGATGCCATGAGGCGCAAGCCAACCCCGTAATGCCTCGCCATAAGCCTTGAGACCGGCCTTGGTGGCGCAGTAGGTTGGCGTCACTGGAAGACCAAAATACGCTGCCAGCGAGCTGACCAACGCAATCTGGCCGCAGCCGCGCGCTTGCATCGCGGGCAATACCGCCTGCACGATGAGCATCGCCGCTTTCAGATTCACGTCCAAAAGCGCCTCCACCTCATGCCACGGCTCCGGCTCGCCGTTGGGGCCGATGTGAGTATTCATTCCTGCGTTGATGATGACCAAATCCAGCGGCCCTAAATCTTCCAACCATGCCCGCAGCGCGGTGAAATCCCGCATATCCAGCCGCATCGTGACCACCTCCGCGCCAAGCCCCTGGCAGGCCGTCGCCATTTCCTGCAAACGCTCGGCATGACGACCGTGCAGGTAGAGCGTCACCCCCGGTGCGGCATATTCACGCGCCAGTGCACCGCCGATAGCACTGGTTGCGCCGGTAATCAGAACGCGGTACTTCGCCGTCACAGCAGCGCCTCCAAGGGCGAACATTCAGCCATCAGCACGTGCGCCGCATTGTCCACGGCCAGGGCGATACCACGCGCGCAGTAAAACCCGCCGTTGATTTGAGTGGCACGGATGACCACGCGGCGAAAACGGCGGAACAACTCCCCATCAGGCGGTGACGGTGCCTGCCAAAACTCATCCAACCGAACCTGGCTTGTCAGACCTGGGAGGTTGTAAATAGGATCACTGAGCGTCAGCGTGGGCGTCCCCTGCTCCAGCGCGACGATGCCCGCAGTGCTGTTGACTGTCACCACACCGCGCGCCTGTTTCAGCAAGGCCAGCAAATCACCGTCCTCAAAAAAATGAATCCGCCCAGACAGGCCCAACCGCCGCGCTGCCTGCTTGATGATCCTGTCATAAGGCATCAGCCCCATATCCAGCGGGTGGTTCTTGATCACCAAGTGATGGTCGTGCGGCGCATTGCGCGCAAACGATTCCGCCACATACTCGATCACCTCCCCCATATCACCAAAGCGAGAGTGATCGCGAATCTGCGCATCCGAGTTGAGCTGCAATGGGAGCACGAAATACGACCGCTTTCGCGCGATGAACGCCCCCATCCGCTCCCGTTCGCGCTTACCAAAGAGACGCAACCACGCGAAGCGTTTGAGGTAGCCCGCATACTCCAGCGGCGCATAGATGCCGTGCGGTCGGTAGCGGGGAAACAGCACCGGGTTGGCAGCGTTGGCCACATGGTAGACCACATCGTGCATCGCCCGCTTCCAGAACGGAGAAAGAAAGGACACCACGCTCTCAGGTTCGTCCAACGCACCCCCTACCTCCCAGAACCAGTCTGGATCCCGCGGCAGCAACGAATGGCCGTTCACCCCCTCCCGCTCTAGTGTCACCCAATAAGGACGGAAATACCCTTCCTCAAATACATGCGTGCGCACACCGCAGACCTCGCCGTGCTCCGCGGCAGGCCGATGCACTGGCCTACGGTCACCGAACAAGATTTGATCGGTAATGCCGTGGCGGCGGTAGAAATCGTCAAGGAAATCGCGCAACGCTGTCAGTGGCTCCCGAAACCACCATGCAGGACGCCCCCCCCAATACGCGGCGTCGCCAGCGCAAAAGTGGATGCGATGCACCGCATGCCCTTGCGCACGGAGCCGGTCAGAAAGATGCGCGAAAAAGGGCGTGGCTGGGCCTTGTAGAAACAGGAACGCGCGACGCATTAACGTACCCCCACCACCCGGCGCAACACCAAGCGAGTGAGATGACGCCACCACGGGGTCTTGCTGCCCGATCGGGTGCGCCAAAGCTGCAGACGCTCCAGAGCCTCCTCAGGTGAAATGCCCCCTCCATGCTCATAATCGAGATAGCGCGGATAAAGAATCAAACAACCAGCCACCAACTCATCGAGCGTCAGCCGCCGCGTGCGCCGTGGCAATGGCACGACATCTTGCGTCAGCCCCCATCCCGCATAAAACGGCTGGCCATAGCAGATCACGCGCTTACCGCGCAAAAGCGCCTCGAACCCGGCGAGCGAGGTCATGACATGCACCTCATCCACGGCAGACAGCATCCCATCCATCGGCGCCTCCAGCACGATTTCATCACACCAGCGAGCCGCATCAGTCTCGCCCGCGCCCCGTGCGCGCAAACCCGCCACCACGTCGGGATGGGGCTTGTACACTACATACGCCTCAGGATTCGCTTCGCGCACGGCGCGCAGCAAATCGAGATTACGCCGGATACCCGGCGCACCAAAGGCAAGGGAGGCGTCCGTCTCCACCTGCCCCGGCACAAGAATGCGTAACCTTCCGTTCACGGGCGGCTGCCAAACCGCCGCCCCCACGTTGTACTTGGTCAGCCCCGCCGTAACGAGCGACAGGCGCAAGGCCTGGGCACGCGCAAGCAGCGCCTCGCCGAACTTGACCGTCTCCAGCAACACCTCCAAGTCTGAGGGCTGCGTGGCATCGAAATACATGCCTTGAGCATCCACCACCAGCGAGAGCGGGCGAATCAAATCCGCCCCCAAGCCGACCGAGCGCAGAAACCCATCCTCCAGGCGCAACAGACGCACGCCATCAGGCAACCCTTGCGGCGTGTGCATCCCCCACACCGCCAACCACGCCCCCTCGGGCAGCTGATCGACGTGCTGGATGAACACCACGCGCTGCCCGGAAAAACACAAGCGCACTGCCTCCCGTTTCCAGCGGGAGAACCCCAGCGCATAGATGACCGGTGCCTGTTGCCAAGGTTGGGTAAGCATCAGCCGCGAATCTCCAGGCCGATCCCCCGCAGAAAGGACTCGACCGCGCTGAAATGCTCCGCCCAGGTCGGTGCCTTAAACCCCTGCATCCGCTCGAGTTGAGCAGCACGCAACGCGCTTTGGGGCTGTGCGTAATCCAAAATCACACGTCGCCAACCCGGCCCATCGAGCGGGTCGAGATATTCGGGTATCTCCCCCGCAATCTCGCGAAATACCGGCAAATCGCTGGCAATCACCGGCACTCCGAAGGAGAGGGCCTCCGCCAGCGGTAACCCATATCCTTCGACGAAGCTGGGGAACACTAAGGCACGTGCATGATGCAGCCACGTTGCCAGTTCTACATCGCTCGCGCGGGAAATCTCTACCACCCGTCCACGTAAGGCTGCGGATCGCTCCAGCAGATCAACCACCTGCTCGCATTCCCAGCCCCGTTGGCCGATGATCACCAGGTGCGGCGCCGCACCCCCCAGGGCTTTCGCAAACTCCCTCCAAAGGTGCAGCAGCAGCAGATGGTTCTTGCGCGGCTCGATGGTGCCCAGCATCACGAAATATGGCGTAGCCAATGGCGATTCGGGCGACGGTAGGGGTAGCCTCGCCCCCGCCAAGGGCGCGATCACGTGGGGAGGTATCGGCAGACCGTGCGTGCGCGCGTGGGACTCCAGGGCATGGGCCGTGTCGCGGGAGTTCACCACGATTCCCCGTGCGTTGGACAGCATCGTCTGCACACGCCGAGCGTGCCGCTCGGGCTCACCTGCACGGGCATACTCGGGATGCGTGATCGGGATCAGATCATGCAAAAAAAACACCGGCCGCAGTCCGTGCTTCCGGACCCGCACGCCATAGTTCGGCCGATCCAGCCCGCTGTGGCCCATGTTCAACAAGACAGCCCCTCGCGGTAACCCCTTGAGGACGCTTCGCGGAAGCGCTTTGGCAACCCACCAACGCACCCGTCGATTGAATCCTTCGGCGGGCAAGAGCAAAGCAGCAAACAGACGGTCCGAATCCTGCTGGGACAGCATCACCCAGAAGCCACGCCAGCGGATCAATGCGCGGCTTTCCCCCCCGAAGCGGCGCACATATTCGAGACAGACCCGATCCACGCCAGTAGGCAAACGCCCCTGCATCTGGCGATCCACCAAACGGGTGACATCCAGCAGGAACGCTCCCGTCGACATTCCTCCATCGGTCATTTAGACAGATTCACCAGACTGCTCACCGAGAAAATCGACGACGTCAGGATATTGAGGAACTTCTGCAGCTCAGCCGCAGGAGCGTTCGACACATACAGCACATCCTTGTTTCTGATGGGGAAGTTTTGCGCGATCAGGAAAGTGGCCGGGTTTTTCAGATCGGCGCGATAAATAACCGGTACCTTGCCTTCCGGCGTCTTGGGCAAATCCTTGCCGCCATTCTGAAACACTGAAGGGTCCTCAAAGCGGAAAATGAACACGCCCTGCGCATCCGCGCGCGCATCCTGCAAGCCACCGATGCGACCCAAAGCCTGCGCAAGCATAATGCCCTGCGCCTCGAAATTGATCTCCTCGTTCTTACCCGTCGCCCCCAGTGCCACGAAGCTCAAGGGCTGGAAGCTCGCCGTTACCACATCCCCCGGTTGCAGCAGGATGTTCTGTGCTGGATCCTGAATGATGCTCTCCAGCGGCATGGCCACCACCTTTCCCGCACGGGAGAGCTGGATCGTCGTCTTGCCCACCGGCTGACGCACCCCACCCGCCGCCGCCAAAGCATCCAAGAGCCGCTCGCCTTTGGCCGTAAGAGGCATCCGCACACTTTGTGCAACCTCCCCCACCACCGTGACATTGGCCGTGGCATTACGCGTCACCCGCACCAACACCTGAGGCAAATTGGCCTTACCGGAAAGACGACGGACAATCTCTTTCTCGATTTCCTGGGGCGATTTGCCGGAGACGAGAATGCTCCCCGCGAATGGCACATTGATCGAACCATCGGCCGCCACCATCTGCTCCGGTAGAGTCGTCACACGGGTGCTACTCACGCCCAGCTTCGGATCGATGGTCGCCGCACCAAAGAGCACGGCCGGTGGCGCTTCCCACACCGACACCTCCAAAAAATCCCCCGGCCCCACGGTATAGCCCCGGGGGGTCACCTCCGACAGGGCAACAGCAAAAGAAGCGTGCTTTCCCGCCGCCATTACGGCACGAGCCACAGCATCTGTCACTTCAATCACTGGAATCGGTGACACGACTTCCTTCTGCTCTGCCACCTGCGCCCGGCTAGGCCCTGCAGAAGCAATCCAGTCGGGGAAAGTGGCGCAGCCGGAGAGGCTAAGCAATCCCAACAATACAAACAAGACAACAGGATTGCCGCGCCTCAACCTGAACCCTTTCATATGGACAACCCATTCCTCTAACCTCACCCTATTCATCCTCTATCATCCAGCGTAGCGTCTCATCCAATGGAATATCCTTAAGCTGGCCGATCACCGATTCCAGACGAGTTCGGTCCCCCAGCAAGATTTTGACTTCGTTTTCCCGTACCAACGCCGGATTCACCCGAACCTCCATGTCATAACCGGAAATGTTCCGCGCCATGAACAGAATATCCTGCAACGTGTAAGCTTTACCCGAGCAGACATTGAAGGTGCCGCCAATGGCAGCCGGCGTTTCGAGCAATCGCCGGTAACAGTGCACCACCATACGCACATCGGAAAAATCGCGTGCGATATTCAGGTTTCCCAACTCGATAAAGGCAGCCCGCCGGCGTGCGTGGGCGACGATCTTTGGAATCAGGAAATGCTCGGCCTGACCGCGTCCCGTATAGTTGAATGGACGAACGATGACCATGGGTAAACGGTCAACATAAAGCCTCGCTACGTACTCCATCGCCAGCTTGCTTATGGCGTAATCATTAGCCGGCGCTGGCGGAGTCATTTCATCGAGCGCACCGCCCTTCGCATTGCCATAAATATTCGCGCTGCTTGCCAGTAACACGGTCTTCAGCGACGAAGACATGGGCAGCAGTGCCTCAAAAAGATGCCGCGTACCCAGCAGATTGGTACGATAGATGGCTTCAACATCCTTGTGGGCCAAGAAAGAAATCGCCGCCAAATGCACAACGACATCCGGCTGCACCGTTTCGACCACCACGCGCAGCTGCGCCGGATCAAGCAAATCGCACACGAAAACTCGAGAAACGAAAGGCAATGAAGAAGATGGCTCGCGGCGCACAAGGCCGAACACCTTATAACCTGCGCCAGCCAGCTCCTCAGCCAGATAACGTCCAGTAAAGCCGGCGATGCCAGTAATCAATGCTCTCAAGTTTATTCTCCTCTTTTGCCAGCCTTCCTCGGAACCATTGCCAAGCAGTGCTTCGGTGTCGCGGCGCTGTGTAAAGCCTTTTCCGGTACATCAACGATAACGATCATTCCGGCCGCTTCACATGATAACTCGCCCGACACCCAACGAGCAGTAGCGATGCGCGACGCATGCACTCGGTTATCCGTCAAAATGACCACCCTCGTTCGTTTCGTCGAATGTCGGCTTCTACCATCATCGCACCGAGCTCCTCCAGTGTAGTCCTCGGTTCCCACCCGAGTTTTACTTTTGCCTTGGCAGGATTACCGATGAGCAGATCGACTTCTGCCGGGCGATAGTAGCGTGGATTGACGCGCACCAGCGCCTTACCGCTGGCTCGATCGATGCCTACCTCATTCTCATCGTGCCCCTCGAACACAAGATCAAACCCGGCCGCCTTGGCGGCCATGCTAACGAAATCCCGCACTGCCACCGTGCGGTTGGTGGCCAGCACATAAGTGTCAGGCTCATCGGCCTGCAGCATGCGCCACATGCCTTCCACGTACTCTTCGGCATAGCCCCAATCGCGCTTAGCATTCAGGTTGCCCAGTTCCAGGCACTCCATCTTGCCGAGCTTGATTTTAGCCATACCGTCGGTGATTTTGCGTGTAACGAATTCCAAACCGCGCAACGGACTTTCGTGGTTGAACAGGATCCCGCTCGCGCCGAAGATGCCGTAGCTTTCGCGGTAGTTGACGGTGATCCAGTGGGCATAGAGCTTGGCTACACCATACGGGCTACGGGGATAAAACGGCGTGCTTTCATCCTGGGGCACTGCCTGCACCTTGCCGAACATCTCGGAGGTGCTGGCCTGATAAAAGCGGATTTTCGGGTTGACGATGCGTATTGCCTCCAAAAGATTGAGCGGCCCTAAACCCGTGATCTGAGCCGTTGTCATCGGCTGTTCGAATGACACCCCAACGAAGCTCTGTGCCGCCAGGTTATAGACCTCGTCCGGTTGGGCGCGCTCCAAAAGGCGGATGCTGTCGCCTAGATCAGTCAGATCGTACTCCACCAGATGCAGGTTTGGGTGCTGGGCAATGCCCAGTTCCTTGATACGCCAAAAATTCACCGAGCTGGTGCGGCGGTAGGTGCCGTACACCGTGTAACCCTTGTCGAGCAACAGCTTGGCGAGATAAGCGCCATCCTGACCGGTGATGCCGGTGATCACTGCCGATGTCATGTTCAAACTCCTGTTGATTGTGTAAAAAACAGCGCTGTTATCGACGGCGCTTCGATTTCCCCTTCGATTTCCACTTCGCTTTCTTTGGCATCGTTTTCGTGGCTACAGACCAGTCATTTTTTGCGGGAAACACCTGCTTCGGTGGCACGTCACAGTCGGCGAGGGCCAGGGCATCTTCTCCTGCATCTGACAGGACAGTATCTACTCCATGGTCATCGCCGTTGGCCGCATCGCCGGTCTTTTGCGCTGCGTCGTCCGTGACCAGGGCGGATGCTTCCACCTTCTCTAGAACAATTCCATCTAACGTCAAATCGCTCCCCTCATCGACCCACAGCCGGAATTCAAGGTCGCTGACCGACGATTCCAGCGCGAACAACCGCTCGAATTGCCATTTGCCCCCACCCATGTCGTTCAACCCCTGATGCAGGAGACGCCGCCCACCCTGATCGCACACGACATCCACCCACTCATCGCCCGTGCACCTGGCCGCAGTGCCATGCACCGCCAAGCGGTAGCGCCCTGCCGACAAGGGTACATAGGGACCGAACACCAGGAAGCCGGCTCGCCCAGTCGTCCGCATTCCGCGTCCGGCCCGTTCGCCCACCTGGGTATGCAGGCGCGGGTCGTTGCCCCAATAGCGCATCACACCGTCGGGCAGCCAGCTCCGATACGGTGCGACCTGCCCAAGCGCAATGTCGAGCAAGCGCTGGGCACTTTGCTTCCAGGTCAGCCAGGGCATCGCTTGGGATGACGGCGCTCTGCCTGCTCGGTGCAGGTCGAGCCAGGTGCGAACAGCTTCGGCGATCACGGCGGGATTCTTGTCGTCTACGAAATAGAAGGCATGTTCGCCTGCCACCTCGCGAAACACCGGAATGTCCCGCGCGATGAGGGGGAGTTTGTGCTGGGCTGCCTCGATCAAGGGCAGGCCGAAGCCTTCGCTTTCGCTGGCGGCGATGAGGCAAGTCGAGACGGCATAGACCTTCTCCAAGTATTCGTCGCTAATGCCTTCCAGCCAGAACAGGCGCTTGCCGCGCTCGGGATGCATGCGAAGTTTGTCCACGAGCGCTTCGACCATCCAGCCCTGTTTGCCCACGATGACAAGATTGACGTCGACGCCTTCAGTCCAGAGTTGCTCAAACGCCTCGAGCGTCTGGGCATGCCCTTTACGCGGCTCAACAGTGCCTACCATCAGGAAACTCGGTCGGCTGCGCAACGTGGCGAGCACCTGCCCGGCATCCGCAGGCACTCCGGTGGTCGGCACGGAATGTTGCACATCTGCGCCCAGATGGAACCAAGCGATGGCAATGGGCCGCTCGCGCTTCGGCCCAAAGGCCGCCAGCCAGTCGGCCATCTCATCCGCGACTGCACGGGAGATGCACGCCACGCCATCGAAATCGCTGATGGTCTCCAGCCAGCGCCGGTGGGTCTCCGCGGCTGACTCTGGGAAACATTCCGGCAAAAGGACAGGTAACAGGTCATAAACCACAAACCACACCTTCACGCCGCGGTCGCGCCAGCGATGCAAAAAGGCCTGCTGGGCCGGAACGACGAGGGGTTGCAAATCCAGCCCGACGAAGACATCGCCGGCCCAGGCTTCGGCCGGGGCATCCTCGGTCCAATCGTCCGGGATGCCCAGAAAACGGCAGGTCCAGCGCCGCGCGTAGCGATAGCCCGGCGCATCCACTGTGGCGTACACCGGCTCCACCTGAAAGCCTCCAGGCGGGTTGTCTAACCACTCCCGCAGGATGGCGCGCACCACGCGCTGAATACCGCTTTTGCCGTCGCGCTGGACCAACTCCGAAACATCCACCAGCAACTGCCGCCGTCGCGGTGTGGGCGGAAAGTTGCGCGCGAGGCTTGCCGCCAGCCGCGGCCACTCCTCCTCGGGCAGCGGCTGGTGCGCCAAACCGGTCAAGAGGCCTGGCAAGCCCGCCTGGGCGCACTGGTAAAACCCTTCGATGGCCTGAAAGTACTGCTCGGCACAGCGGCGCGGCGCATGGAGTGTGCGGATGATTTCCTGTGCCCGCGCGCCCAAAGCGCAGCGCTTGTCGGCATCGCGGGCAAGCGTCGTGAGTGCCTCGATCAGCGCGTCGTCGGAAAATTCATCCGGCAGCATCCACACGCCTTGCGGATCCAGGTCGGCCATGCTGCCGTGGGCATTGACGATGATGGTGGGAAGGCCATAATTCATGCAGTCCAGCACCGTGCCGGAGGTCTCACCGCGGGAGAGGGTGCGCAGTTGCACGCCGATGTCGGCGGCGGCCAGATACCGGCGGAAAGTCTCGGCATCGGCCCAGCCGGTGATGCGGATGCGCTCGGGAGCTGCGCTTTCGCGGATGCGGCGCACGAGATTCTGGCCGTAGTCGCCGCCGTGGTTCTCGCCGACAAAGACCAGATGCGCCTTGGGGTCGGCCGCAAGCGGCGAGGCCAACCACGCCTCGAGCAAGCGGTGGTTGAGCTTATGCGGCCCCAGCAGGCCAAAGGAACAGACCAGCAAGTCGTCCGCCGCCAGCCCCAGCGCCCGGCGCGCCGCCTCGCGGCCTGCGGCCGACGCCGGGGCGCGCAGATGGGGGATGACCGTCCAGTCCGTTGCGGCGGCGTCGCCGTACCACTGGCGAGCGAGCGCCCCCGAAAATTCGCTGTGCACGATGACGCCCAGCGCCCCCTGTAAAACAGGAAGGTTGGCCGGATAGCGCCAGACGACCTCCGCCGTGTCGGGCGCGGTGAAGCGCTCGCGAACCGCGCGGTAGCCGTGGCTGTCCAGCAACGCCCGTGCCCAGGCATGGAGCGTCTGGCCGTGCACCTCCCGGTGCGCCTGGATGCCGGAGAGGAAAAAGTCGTGCAGCACCACAACGCCCGGAATCTCTTCCAGCAACGCGAACATGTGTTCGTGGAACGTGGAATTGCCGAAGTGATAGAGCACCCGGTCATAGCTTGCTGCGCGGGCGCGGAATTCAGCCACGGTGCGGATGAGGCAGTTAGCGCGGATGTAAGCATCGGTCACCTCGGGCTGGGCAACGATGACCTCCACCTCATACCAGCGGGTGAGTTCGGGGAGCAGTTCGGCGCTGTAGTCGGCAATGCCGCTCTTCTCGGGCGGCAGCGGCGAGACGTAAGCGAGCCTCAAGCGGTGACGGCCCGGCCCGGGAGCAGGCAAGGTGAAAGCCGGCCGTGCCGCAGCTTCCAGGGCGGCCAGCGCCCGCCGCGCGGTTTCGTCCCAACTGAAGCGCTGGCTTTGCTTTAGGCCATGGCGTTCGAGGTCGTGCCGGAAAGCGTCGTCCGAGAGCGCACGCTGGATTAACGCCGCCATCGCGCGCTCATCGAAGGGGTCGAACAGCGCGTCTTTCCGTCCCACCACCTCGGGGAGGCTCGAAGTATTGGCCGCCAGCACCGCCTTGCCGCAGCGCATGGCCTCCAGCGCGGGCAGGCCGAAGCCCTCGTGCCAGGAAGGAAACACGAACAGGGTGCAGGCGTTGTAGAGGGCGAGGAGATCCTCGTCCGGAACGAAACCCGTCAGCACCAGCTCATCCTCATCCAGCCTGGCCTCGCGCGCCAAGCGCAGTAGCCGTTCGCGCTCCGGAGGCTGGACCGCACACACCACCGCCAGTTGGTGGGTGCTGCGGATCGTCCGAGGCAGGGCGGCATAGGCGCGGATCAGGCCTTCGATGTTCTTGCGATGGTCGACGCCTCCCGTGTACATGACAAACGGACGCTTGATCCCGTAGGCCGCACGAAGGTGTGCCTGCTGCGCGTCCGACAGCCGGATAGACCGGAAGCGCGCGTCGCAGGCGGTCCCGATAGGCACCACCGCGGCGGGATCGAAACCCAGGTGATCGACCGCCTCGTCTCCGGACGACTCGGAAATGGACAGCAACAGGGTTGCGCGGCGCAGGTGGTCGATCTTTTCCAGATACCAGCGCTCGGCGACCGGATCGCGGAGATAGATATCGCGGTAAATGAGCGGAATCAAGTCATAGAGCACCACCGCCGTGGGCAGCCGCGTGTGCTGGCCGATGCTGGTGACGGCATCGTCACTGAAAGCATGACTCTCAAACAGGCTGGTGACCACGACCCAGTCCGACCGCAGGGAAGCGAGGAAGGCTTCGCGCACGCGCTCGGCGGCGTGCCGGCGCTGGGTGTTGGCTGGATCCATACCAGCCACGGGGCCAGGGGCTTCCCACACCACGATCCGCTCCTGCGGTAAGAGGCCTTCGAAGGCGGCGCGGATGGGCTCGATGGTGTCGGCAAAGGCTGCGTTCAGAGCGATAAAGATTTCATGCCCCTTGTCCTTGCGTGCAAGGGCTTGAGCAAACTGAAGGGAATAGCGCCCGATGCCACGATCACGGCTCGCTCCCTGAGCGCCTTGCAAATCTATTACGATGCGCATCACTGCACTCCCTGTGTTCTTATCGGTTTGCAGCGGCCAGCAAGTATCGATATATCCGCTGCGCATTGGGGGAAAGCGAAGCCAGGTGTTGCGGTGGCACACTTGGGCTAGGGCCGTCTGCAGTCACCGACGCTTCCGGGGACAGGCTTTGCTCCAAACGTGCCTCCAGGTGCAGCAAACGGGCTTTTATATCGGCACACGTCGCGGCGGTGGCTTGCGCCAGCCGCCCGAGTTCCGTCTCCAGCCGGTGGAGTTGGCGCTCCAGCCGCTCGCCCCGCGCGAACCAGCGCCAGAACCAGTGGCAGGCCTTTTTCTCTTCTTCAACCAGCGCGGCAAGTTCCGCTTCGAACCGGGCTTGCTTGGGTGCGCGCGCCTGGGCTTCGGGCGAGGCGGCGACGTCGTCGAGCATCGTGCGGCGGTCGCCGCCTTGCCGCAAAAAGTCCGTGTAGTGCTGAAAACCGTCCGGATCCGGCGCTCGTCCGAGCAGGGCGTGGTAGGCAGCCGTCACGAAGGCCGCATCGTCAGGGATGGATAAAAGATATCTGCTACGCTGCAGGCGCTCGGGCGAGCGGGCGATTTGCGCCACGATGCTGCGCTTGCCGTAGCCGGCGCTGAGACGGCCCAGATAGTATCGCAGGCCTTCGGGGTCCGGTGCGCGGCCCAGGATAGCGAAGTAGGCGGCATGAATGAAGTCGCTGCCGTGCCGTTGCAGCAAGTCGTCCAGGATCTGGATATCGCTCATGTTGTGTTACTACCTCTCGTCGTTCATTGCAGGTGTGCCAATTTGCTGCTGTTCCTTCTCGGGTTCAGCAGGTACGGGTAGGGGGCCTGTTTTCGGCGTCGCGTCGTCACCGGGCCACACCTTCGCCCGGGGTGCGGGAAAACCATCACCAACCAGCAACGCGCTGTCTGGTGTTGAGGCATCGCGCCGATGCCGCGGAGCTAGCCAAGCGCCCAGGCGCCGCAAGGGCAAGGTGAGCCGCCATGCGTAGCTTTGGTGTATCCGCGCGAGTTCATCCGCTAGTTTCCGGGACTGCTCGGTATGGAACGCCAGTTCCGCATCGAGGCGGGTTTTCTGCTCGATGGCCATGTTGAGCAAATGCGTTTTCTCCGCCAATCGCAGTTCGATGGAGTGGCGTGTTTGTTGCTCGGCGAGCAAGCGGGCTTGCAGTTCGTGTTCTCGTTCGAGCAGGGCCTGTAACGTCGCCTGAGCCTCACGGCGCACATTGTCAAGCGCACACTCGGAAGCCTCACGCAGCGTCTGTTCGCGCGCTGTGGCTTCTTCCCTGGCGCGCTCCAGTGCCTCGCGCAACGTCTTCAATTCCTCCTCGAACGCGGCTTCGCGCACGGCATGGGCTCTTTCAGCCGCTTCGCGCGCCTGGCTTGCCTGTGCGTGCAACCGCGCCAATTCCTCGGCAAATTCCCTCTCTCGTGCGGCCCACTGCTTGAGATGCGACTCGATTTCTCGGCGGGTTCGGTCAACCGCCTGTTGCGCATGCATTTGAAGCTCGCGTTCGCGTTCAGCCGCCTCATCGCGCGCACGTTCCAGCGCCGCACGCAGCGCCTTCAACTCTTCCTCCAGCGCTGCCTCCCGCTCAACATGGGCTCGTGTCTGCTCGATCGCCGCCTGCTGGGATTGCCTCTGCTGTTCCAACAGGTGTTCGGCCAGCTCTTGCTCACGCTCCAGCAGGCCCCGTAGTTGCGCCTGGGCCTCCCGCTGGGCTTCGGCCAGCGCCTGCTCGGATTCGGCGCGCAGCGACCGCTCGCGCTCGGCGGCTTCTTCCCTGGCGCGCTCCAGTGCCTCACGCAACGTCTTCAATTCCTCCTCGAGCGCGGCTTCGCGCACGGCATGGGCTCTTTCAGCCGCTTCGCGCGCCTGGCTTGCCTGTGCGTGCAACCGCGCCAATTCCTCGGCAAATTCCCTCTCTCGTGCGGCCCACTGCTTGAGATGCGACTCGATTTCTCGGCGGGTTCGGTCAACCGCCTGTTGCGCATGCATTTGAAGCTCGCGTTCGCGTTCAGCCGCCTCATCGCGCGCACGTTCCAGCGCCGCACGCAGCGCCTTCAACTCTTCCTCCAGCGCTGCCTCCCGCTCAGCATGGGCTCGCGCCTGCTCGAGCGTCGCCTGATGGGATTGCTTCTGCTGTTCCAGCAGGTGTTCGGCCAGCTCCTGTTCACGCTCCAGCAGGCCACGTAGTTGCGCCTGGGCTTCCCGCTGGGTTTCGGCCAGCGCCTGCGCGGATTCGGCGCGCAGCGACTGTTCGCGCTCAGTGGCTTCTTCCCTGGTGCGCTCCAGCGCCAGACGAAGGGCGTTCAACTCTTCCCTCAGAGCAGCCTCTTGCTTAGTGGCCTGGAACCGCATTTCATTGGCTGTTTTCTCGGCATCGCGGAATTTACTTTCCGCAGCGGCCAGTTTGGTTTCCAGTTGAGCTACCACCTGCTGATGGTTGTGCACCAGCCAACTCGTCATGGAGGTTCCGGTGCCGCTCAACTGAAACCCATCGAAAACATTTGGCGGATAGATGAACCGCTCTCCGAGCTCGGGGTGTTGTTCATGCAAATAGAAACGATTGAGACCGTCGCGATATACCAGACGGTAGTTCTTGTCGAGAATCAAGGGTTCCCAGTCGGCATAGGTATCACTCTGAGTGTTGGGATAGGTTGCCTCGACAACGATGATCCATGGACGGCGCGGCGATTCGCGCCATCCGGAGAGTACTTCGCGTTCGAAGCCTTCGACGTCGATCTTGAGCCAATGGATATCGTCGGAAGGCGCAAGCGCAAGCAGCGAATCAAGGGTAATGGCGGTGACCGGGGTTTCCACGACTTCGTAGCCCAGTTTTGCCTGATGTTCCAGCGCGATGTCCTTGCGTGCCGTGGACAAACCACTGTCTGGAATCTCGTAAAACTGAATGATGCCCGGACGATCGGAAACCACCGCTTGGATCACCGTTTCGTCTGGGCGATCGGCGCGCAGGAGATTAACGTACTCGGTCGCGGGTTCGACATGAATGCCACGCCATCCGTGCTCGTAGAACGCCTTGCTGACAGAGTCGATGACGGGGTGCCAGGCACCGATGTCGATGTAACAACCATCTGGGATGTCACCGACGGCGCGCCAGAGGATGACGTCCTCGAAATTCTGCGCATAGGAGATGATACCCATCAGGTGTTCTCCGCGGCCAGCGAGGAAAGAATGGATCGGGCCGTATCCGCCCAAGTGGGAATGTCTAAAAACGATATTGGCATCCTTCCCTGGGCCGTTCCGAGCCAGTCATCGATGGTGTGCGCTAGGGTCGACGGTTCGCACCCGGCGTCGAAGTAGCGCACACCTTTATCCTCATGAAGACGGAACACGGGAATGTCCCGGGCCAGCACGGGCTTGCCATAGCCTAAGGCTTCAATGAGCGGGAGCCCGAAGCCTTCGGCGAGGGAGGCTACGATCACGCCATTGCACGCAGCATAGAGCATCGCCAACGCCTCATCGCTCGCGTCGTCCAGCCAGAAGAGGTGCTTGCCATGCCGCGGGTGGCTGCGTAAGGCCAACTGCAGAATTTCAGTTTTCCACCCCGCCCGTCCCACGATGACGAGGTTGTAGCCACGTCCCTGCCGCCATAGGATGTCGAATGCCGCCAATACGTCGGCATGGCCCTTGCGGGGTTCGATGGTACCGACCATGAGAGCGGTGGGGCGCCGGGCGAGGCGTTGCAAAAGCGAGTCGAATTCAGCCGGCAGTCCGGTACTTGGTCGGCTGCTCGCCAGGTCCCAGCCCATAGGCAAGACGCAAGTACGAAATCCACTCTCTAGGCCGTAGCGTTGCGCCAGCTCCTCGCGTAGCTCTGCTTCCGTGTAAGGCGAAATGCAATAAAAACCGTCTGCCATCGCGGCCAGCACGCCGAGCCATTTGCGATAGCGGACAACGTTTTTGTCGCTAAACCAAGCCGGGTTTCTAACCGGCAGAAGGTCGTAGATCATGAACCACAGCTTTCCACCCCGGCGTTTGAATTCTATGAGCTGCCGCCGGTGAAAGCGTATGGTGTCGAGAGCAAAATCCAGCCCGATGAACACGTCTCCGGGCCTGCCCTCGATGGGCATATGAGGGGCAGGAGCCTTGGGGGTAGGCCACTGGATGAGGTGATAAGGATACTTGCGATTAGCGCCAACAGCATGAATAACCCAACCGGGCTGCGGATCAGTCAACAAGTGCGAGGCGACTGCACGAACGACGCGCTGGATGCCGGTTCCGGCATCGTGTCTACTGATAACAGAAACGTCAACATACACGCGCCGCGGGGAAGTTGTGGCGCGGAACGAGCACTTCGCGAGCTCGCGCCTCAAGCGCTGTACCTGCCAGGCTTCGAGCCAATGCGGGGATGTATAAGCATACGCATGCCGCTCGATCGCCGACCAGATCATGTCGTTACTTCCTGATAGAAGGCGTAGGCCATATCGATGTCGTCGAACATGTGCATCTTGCCTGCGTGCAGCACACCGGCGCGATCGCAGTGTTCGCGAATGTTGTGCGCCTCGTGCGACACCATAACAAAGGCGCGATCCTTGCGTTTCTCAAACAACTCGGTCTGACATTTGGCATGAAATCGAGCATCGCCCACCGAGATGACTTCATCGATTAAAAAACAGTCAAATTCGACCGCCATAGAAATGGCGAAGGCCAGCCTCGACCGCATGCCTGATGAATAGCTTTTGACCGGCTCACGAAAAAACTTTCCCAATTCAGCGAAATCCTGCACGTAGTCGATCTTGTCACGGTAATCCACTCCGTACACCCGGCAGATGAACTTTAAATTATCCAGCCCGGTGAGGCTGCCTTGGAACGCACCGCCGAATGCGAGCGGCCAGGAGATGCTCATACCGCGATCAATGCAGCCTTGGGTAGGTCTTTCAGCTCCGGAAAGGATGCGAATTAGCGTGGATTTACCCGCACCGTTGCGGCCGAGGATGCCGATTTTGTCGCCTGGCTTGATGGTGAGATCGACGCCATCCAGTACGGTATGGAGTCCGCTGCGGGTGGGATAGACCTTGGTGATGCCGAGCAACTGGATCATTCCGGCTGCACCCTTCCTTCCATGTCGCGCACCAAGGCTAAGCCGATCAGCGTGAGAAGGAGATTGGCAATGGCAAAATAACCTGGGTTCTCGTATGTCGGCACGATCTCGCCGAAATAACCATGGCGCAACATTTCAACGCCATGCACCATGGGGAGCCACAATACGGCATCCTGGGCGGCCTTGGGTAGCCAGTGCACCATGTAAACGGCGCCCGACAAGGGAAACATCAGGTAGGTCATGACATGCCAAATGCGTTCGAAAGTCTCCGACCGCTCGGAGATGGCCCCCACGATGAGCCCCAGACCGAGGGAGAACCAGGCGAGCAGCAGCCAGCCTCCAATCACAGGCACAATGTCCTGTGGCCAGCGCATGGCACCGATGAAGGCAAAGCATGCCGTCAGCACGATGAGAGACGCGGTCGCCCCGACCCATTCCAGCACGATGCGCGCTAGCAGGATGTCGAACACCTTGACGTTGCGGTGGTACATCAAGGCCAGATTCGGCTCAATTGCCTTGGTGCAGCGGTTTGCCGCATTGCGCCACATCAGTACCGATGAATAACCGGTAATGGCAAAGGCAATGATGGGGATGTCAGAGAGTGTGTGCAGATTCGCCAGATACCAGAGAGCAGCCACGCCCAATGTGAAAAGCATGGGTTCAAGCATGATCCAGAGTACACCGAGACCATGCCGTCCATAGCGGGTAATCACCTCGCGCAGCAGCAGAGCTGCGATGACACGGCTCTGGATGGCAAGCGAATGCCGTAAGGAAACCGTGGACATGACGCTCAATCTACATGCTCCCGGATGCCGGCAATGAGCATGGTCAACACCCCCCAGACCACAAGACCCAAGACAAACACAGCCAATACGACCCGCAACCGCCGTGGCTCCATCGCGGCATCGGGCAGACTCGGCGCGCTAATGCGTTCGAGATAGAGTTGCTGACGTTGGGCTTCGTTGCGCGCAAGTTCCAGCGAGCTCATGGCGGAAGCGAGCATTTTGTCGGCGAATTCCTTTTCTAGCGCCAGCCGCTGGAATTCAGCAGCCTTGCCGGCAAGGGATTTGTCTCCGGCCCCAGCAACACCGGCGCTGAATTTGCCGATTTCATCCTCCAGCATCCGAGCCCGTTGACGCAGCACGGGCAATTGTGGGTTGTTGGGGGTAAGGCGTTCGAGCTGGGCTATTTGCGCTTGTGTTGCGATGAGTTCGTCTTGGAGCTTGGCGATTTGTTGCAACGGGATCGCGGCCTGCTGTTCAGGGTTGATGACGTTCTTCCGATTGCGGTAGTCGGCCAGGGCGAGTGCGGCTTGCTTGGCCTTGACTTCGGCCTTGGCCACTTCACTTTCGGCGAAGCGGATCATGTCCTCCTGCGCCCGTTTGTTGAGCCGGTTGATGAGTTTCTCAGCGTGTTCAAGCAGTCGCTGGTTGATCTTCTGGGCTTGCTCAGCACTGAAGGCGCGCACCGAGAGGGTGGCGATGGATGACGTGGCATCGAGCTGGAGGCCGACGACTTTCTGGTAGTAACGGTAGAAGTTTTCCAGGCTGTCATCCCAATCCAGTCCGGGAAACCGACTGAAGAAGTCACCGTGGGGTTTGGAATAGGACGCCTTGATGTTCAATTCCTTGTCCAGCGCGGTCATGGCATCATGCGAGAGGATGAAGTCCTGCACCACAAAAGCATCGTCCTGAGCACGGGAGATACCCGTTCCTTTGAGGAGCAGCCCAAGGGGCGAAGTGGTTTGCTTTTCTGGGCTGCGCACAACAAAACGCGATTCTGAAATGTAGATGTCCGCCGCAATAAAACCATAGTAGATAATCGCAAGAAGTGTCGGCAGGACTGTGGTTAGCAGAAAAAGACGGTTCTTTAGCATATTAGCCAAGGCGCTCATGACAATAATCCTTGGATTTCAAGCACCTTTTCCGAAACGAGCGCGGCATTTCTCCGGCTTTCCACGTTGAGACGTAGTAGGGGTTCGGTGTTGGAACCGCGCAGATTGAAACGCCAATCGGGAAACTCGATGCTCAGGCCATCGGTGCGGTCGATGAAGGGACTTTGCGGAGCGTAATAGGCTTGGATTCGCTCAATAACCGCTTGTATGTCGTCTACACGATAGTTGATTTCCCCGCTGCACGGGTAGGCAGCGATGCGCTCGTCTACAAGTTCGGCCAGCGTTTTCCCGGTTTTGCTGATCAGTTCGACAATGAGTAACCAAGGGATCATGCCGGAATCGCAATAGGCGAAATCGCGGAAGTAATGATGCGCGCTCATTTCGCCACCGTAGACGGCGTCTTCCTGGCGCATGCGTTCCTTGATGAAGGCGTGACCAGTTTTGGATTGCACGGGAATACCGCCGGCTTGTCGTACTTGGTCGAGGGTGTTCCAGGTCAGGCGTGGATCATGGATGATTTTGGCGCCAGGGTGTTTGGCCAATATTGTCTCGGCGAGCAGCCCGACCAGGTAGTAGCCTTCAATGAAGCGGCCCTGTGCGTCGAACAGAAAGCAGCGGTCGAAGTCGCCATCCCAAGCGATGCCAAAGTCGGCGCCATGCTCAATGACAGCCCGGGATGTAGCGGTACGCATTTCGGGTAGGAGCGGGTTGGGCACGCCATTGGGGAAGGTGCCATCGGGTTCGTCGTGAATGAGGATGAATTCAAAAGGGAGATGGGGCATCAGTTGCCGAATGACGAGGCCGGCTGTGCCATTGCCCGGGTCGGCCACGATTTTGAGCGGTTTGAGTATCGAGAGGTCGATGTAGCCAAGCAGGTGTTCGATATAGGCCGATTTGTCCGTATCTGTCTTGATGTTGTGCAGACTGTCTTCAACCCCGCGCGCGCTGGCAGGCGCGGAGAGAGTCTCGACACGGTCGCGTATGGCAAACAAGCCACTATCCCCGCTGATGGGGCGAGCACCTTCGCGCACCAGCTTCATGCCGCAGTAACCTTTGGGATTGTGGCTGGCAGTGATCATGATGCCGCCACCAACGCCTTCAGACTGGCGGTGGAAGGTGTGGAAATAGACTTCCTCAGTACCGCATAGGCCGATGTCGATGATGCCTGCACCACCGGCGTTGAGTCCGCGCATGATGGCCTGTGCAAGCGCCGGGCTCTCCAGACGGGCATCGTGTCCAACCACGACCAGCCCAGGCTGAATTTCCTCGGCATAGGCACGCCCAATCCGCCACGCCATGTCTTCATCGAGTTCTTCAGGGACACGGCCACGGATATCATAGGCCTTGAAACAATTCAGGTTCATGAGTTACGCCCTGCCGTATACGTCTTCGAAACGGACGATGTCATCTTCGCCCAAGTATTCGCCGCTCTGGACTTCGATCATCACCAAATCGAGCACGCCAGGATTACTGACGCGGTGGCGATGACCGGCGGGGATGTAGGTGGATTCGTTGGTCGCAACCAAAATTTCCTGTTCGCCATTGACGACCTTAGCCATGCCTTTTACGACGATCCAGTGCTCGCTGCGGTGATGATGCATTTGCAGGGAAAGGCTGGCACCGGGCTTGACGACGATGCGCTTGATCTTGTAGCGGTCGCCTTCTTCGAGCACGGTATACGACCCCCAGGGGCGGTGCACGGTGCGATGAAGCTTATGGGCTTCGTGGCCACGCGCTTTCAGTTCGCCATAGAGGTGCTTGACGTCCTGGGCACGATCCTTTGCCGCGACGAGCAAGGCATCGGGGGTGTCAACGATGATGAGGTCGCGCACGCCCACCGCGCCGATGAGTCGTTCTTCGCTACGGATGTAGCAGTTTTCCGTGTCCTTGAGCAGCGCCTCGCCTTCGACACGATTGCCTCGGGCATCGGCCTCATTGAGATCGCCCAGGGACGTCCATGAACCGATGTCGCTCCAACCGATGTCGCAGGGGACGACGGCGGCGCGCGCGGTCTTTTCCATGACGGCGTAGTCGATGGAATCTTCCGGCACGAGCGCAAAATTCGCGACATCGAGTTCGCGCTGGCTGAAATCGCCGCCTTGAGCGGTGTGCGATTGAGCGAGGCTAGCGCGCACCCGATCGAGAATGACCGGGCAGTACGCCCCCATTTCGTCGAGCATGGTTTGCGCGGCAAAGCAGAACATGCCCGAGTTCCAATAGAAATTGCCCGATTGCAGATAGTGCTGCGCCGTTTGGCGATCCGGCTTTTCAACGAAGCGCTTGACGCGGGGACCATCGGCTTCGATATAGCCATACCCGGTCTCCGGCGCTGTGGGTTGAATGCCGAAGGTGACCAGCGAACCAGCTTTTGCAAGGTCAACCGCCTGAGCGACGGCTGCCGCAAACGCGGCTTGATCCGCTATCAGATGATCTGCGGGCAGAACAAGGAGAATGGCATCCGGATTCGACTCAGCGACATGGAGCGTGGCCGCTGCTACCGCAGCCGCTGTGTTACGTCCAATCGGCTCAAGCAAGTAGGAAAGGGGCAAGCGGCCGGCATTGACTTCTCTGAATTCATCTGCGGTCTTGAAGAAAAAGTCGCGATTGGTGACCGTGAGAACGCCTGTCACACCAGGCAATTGGGCTGCCCGCAAAAAGGCCTTTTGCAGCAGGCTTTGACCATCGTTAAGGCGAATGAATGGTTTGGGATGCGCTTCGCGCGAGACTGGCCAGAGCCTGGAACCTGCACCGCCGCAGAGAATAACGGGTACCAAAGACATGATGTTGAATCCTTGATATCAGAGCAAATCCGCGAACGCATCCATGACTGCCGCGACGTGCGTCTCGCTGTGGATGCTACTCACAAAAAACCTCAACCGCGCCGCTTTCTCTTCCACCGCTGGATAGACGATGGGCTGCACGTTGATTCCGCGATCGAACAGCGCATTCGAAAGTTTTGTCGCCTTGAGCGAACTGCCGACGATCGCGGGGATTATTGCATGGCCCTCGGAGTAGCCGGTGTCGATGCCGTTTTCGCGCGCAAGTTGTAGAAACTGCTGCGCCCGTTCGCGCAAGCGCGCGACCCGCTCCAGCTCTTTCTGCATGAGCCTCAAGGCAGCAAGCGATGCCGCTGCCATTGGCGGGGCGATGCCGACGCTGTAGACGAAGCCCGGCGCGGCATATTTGAGATGCTCGACCAGCGCCCGCTCGCCGGCAATATAACCGCCGCAACCGGCCAGGGTCTTGGAGAGTGTGCCCATCCAAATATCGACGTCTTTGCCGTCGATGCCATAGTGTTCGTGACTGCCCTTGCCCGTGTGGCCCAGCACACCTAGAGCATGCGCTTCGTCCACCATCAGGAAACAGCCGTGGCGGCGCTTGATGTCGATGAGGGCGGGCAGGTCGGGA
This sequence comes from Caenispirillum bisanense, assembly GCF_039523075.1. Taxonomy (NCBI): domain Bacteria; kingdom Pseudomonadati; phylum Pseudomonadota; class Alphaproteobacteria; order Rhodospirillales; family Novispirillaceae; genus Caenispirillum; species Caenispirillum bisanense. Next base: position 64,459 of record NZ_BAAAEP010000006.1, on the reverse strand, counting down.
ATGTCGCCATCCATGCTGTAGTGGCCTTCGACGACGATGAGCACGCGCTCGAACTGTTGGCGGATTTCAGCAAGGATCGCATCGAGCGCGTGGGTATTGTTGTGCGGGAAACTGCGCCGCGCAGCACCGGAGAGTTTGATGCCTTCGAGCACGCTGTTGTGGATGAGGCTGTCGTGGATGACGAGATCGTTGGGGCCGAATAGGGTAGCAATGGTCGAGACATTGGTGGCGTGGCCACTCACGAAGACGACGCAGTCCTCGACACCGTAGAGTTCGGCCAGCGCCTCTTCCAGCTCACGCTGGATGGGCCGCTCGCCAGCCACCAAGCGGCTGGCGGAAGCGGATGTGCCATAACGGTCGATGGCCTCCTTGGCAGCCTTGTTGACCGCCGGATGCCCAGCCAGCCCCAGGTAGTTGTAGCTGGAAAAATTGATGAATTCCCGCCCATCGATGTGGGTGAGTGCGCCGGCCACGCCGTCGTGGGCGATGAAGAAGGGGTTGCGCAGCCCCAGACGATCCGCCGCCGCCTTGGGCACTAGCATTCTTTCGTAGCCCGGGTGGCGGTCGAAGCGGGTGAAAGCTTCCGGCACGCGAGTTTGGCTCAACGGACGAGCGGACGGACCGTGTGCCGTTGCGCCAGCGCCGACTTTTTTGCCGAGGAAGCGCTCGATGATCTGTTGCTTGGCCTTCTGGCCGAGGGACGATTGCGTCATGCCGTGAACCTCGTCCCTTGTTGTTGTAGTGCACGGACATCTTGGGTGATCTGCTGCAAGGCTTCGGCGGTCACGGCTTCGCCATGTTGCTTGGCCATGCCCTGAACCACGACTTCAACCGTATTTGTAGCCGCATTATCTTGGTCGGCGCCGCCAAGCAGTTTTTCGACGATGCGCTGAGTGACCTTTTCCGCCATGGGCGATTCGTTGAGCATCATCACAGGCAATTGTATGCCGAGTCGCTGTTCGAGACCAAGCGCCAGCTCGACCGACATGAGCGAATCGAGCCCCAGGTCATGCAGGCTGCGCGTGGGGTCAATACGGTCTGCGCTGATGGCGAGGACTTGTGCGATTTCCTGGATCACCATCTGCTGGATGATCGCGGCGATTTCGTCGCGGCTCTTGCCAGCGATCAAGGTGCGGAAGTCCGTCTCGTCCGGAGCAAGAGATGTGCTCTTGAGATCACGATTGAGATGCGCAAAACGTTGGTTGCCACTCGATGGCAGCAAGCGAGCCAAAGTGTTCCAGTTGAAATTGGCAACGATGACGGAACGGCTTTGCGGCAGTAGATGGTCGAGCTCGTCTAGCGCCAGCCGGGTATGCAGCGGCGGTTTGCCAAGACGCTGCGCCAGGCTGTCGCGCACCGCTTCATTGCGGGCGAGATAGCCCGCATCGCCGATCGGGCCCCAACCAATGCAAACAGCGGGCAAGCCCATCTGCCGACGCATTGCGACCAGGCCCTCCAGCCCGGCATTGGCGGCAACATAGTTGGCCTGGCCTGGGTTGCCGATGGCGGTGGTGATGGACGAGTAGAGCACGAAGTATTCAAGCGGCACGTCGAGCGTGGCCTGATGCAGATTCCAGGCACCCAGCAGCTTGGGTGCGATGGCCGCTTCCATCCGTTGGGCGTCGAGGTTCTGTACGAGACCATCGTCAAAGACGGCAGCCGCATGAACCACGCCCTGGATGGGTGGGCAGGTCTTGCGCACTTGCTCGACCATGTGCATGACTGCCGAAGGGTCACTTACGTCACACGCCACGGCTTGCACCTCGATGTCTTTGGCCAATAACTCATCAATGGCTTCTTTGGCACCCGGGGTGTCCATGCCACGACGCCCCACCAGGACGAGGTGCCCGACACCATGTGCGGCCAGCCAGCGTGCTGATTCCAGACCGAAGCCCGAAAGGCCGCCCGTTACGATCCAGGTCGAGTCCTTGGCCAGATGCAGCGGTTCTGACGCCGTTGCCTTCCGTTGGATGATCGGTCGCGCGTCGGCAAGCGAGACGACTACCTTGCCGATGTGTCGAGCTTGCTGCATGGTGCGGAAGGCATCGACCACGCGCTCGGCCGGGAAAACCCGGCAGGGCAAGGGCGTAAGCGCCCCTTCGCGGAACAAAGCCATCACTTCACGGAACATGCGTGCCGCCAATTGCGGTCGACCGGTCAGAAGCTGGTCGGCGTCAATGCCGAAATAGCTGATGTTGTCTTTGAAGGGGCGTAGGCCAACCGGCGTGTTCTCGAAGAAATCACGCTTGCCAAGCTCCAGGAAGCGACCAAAGGGCTTGAGCACGGAAAGATTGCGGCGGATGGCTTCGCCCGCAAGTGAATTGAGCACGACATCGATACCTTGGCCATCGGTCGCGGCAAGAATCTCGTCGGCAAAGGCGAGGCTGCGCGAATCGAATACGTGGTCGGCTCCCAGCAAACGCACGAAGTCCCGTTTCTCTTCGCTTCCTGCCGTAGCGAAGACTTCCGCGCCCAGATGCTTGGCCAGCTGGATGGCGGCAATGCCCACCCCACCAGCGCCGCCGTGGATGAGCACGCGCTCGCCCGCTTGCAGATCGGCCAGATGCTTGAGAGCGTAATACACCGTGAAGAACACGGTGGGCACGGTAGCGGCCGATTCGAACGACCACTCTTCCGGCATCCGCGCAAGCGCTTCGGCGCGGGTAACGACATGGCTTGCAAAACAGGCTGAGCCAAAACCCATGACCTTGTCGCCCGGCCTGAAATCGCGCACGCGCGCCCCAACCCGGCTGACAATGCCGGCAAACTCTAGCCCCAGGCTCGCACCGGCGAAGCCTTTTTCCACGGCTTCGTCCGGCAGAAGGCCCATGAGATACATGACGTCGCGGAAATTGAGGCCGGTAGCCTTGACCTCGACTTCGACGGCTTCATCAGCCAGCATGGCTTCCTCCTGCGGCAGCCAGACGAGGTTGCGCAGCTGTCCAGGCAAGTGGAAGTCGAGGCGGAAGCGCTCTCCCGGCGCTGCACATTGGCTCAGATCCTCAGCCGCTTCTTGCATGACCAGCGTATAGCGCCCGGTATCGGTGAGCAGGATCTCGGAAGCACCGTCAGGGCGAAGCAGTTCGTTTTCTAAGTGGTCGAGGCCGTCCCGGCAGTCCATGTCGATTAATGTAGTTTGCAGCGCCGGGTATTCGTTCATGACCACGCGCGCGAAGCCCCACAGGGCAGCCTGCTGGGGATTCGGTTCGACTGTGGCGGGAAGGCTCGAGGCCAAGGCACCACCGCGGGTGACGAACCACAGACGCGGCGGTTTTGCAGAATGTGCAGCGATGGTTTGCACATTCCTGAGAGCCTCACTAAGCAATGCCGTAGCGGCTTCCGGCGCGTCGCCCCAACCGCGCATGCACACGACGTGGTCGATACCATCGAGGCTTTGCGGTAGAGATTGCGCCGTTGCTACCTGCTGCCCCTGCGATTCGAGCCGCACGGCAAGATGACCCGCCAGCTCCAGGGTGGCCGCATCAGCAAGGAATAGCCATGAAGCCGGTTTTGGATCAGGCAAGGCGACCTTCCACTGTGCAGGCGCGCGTGCCAGGAGCAGGTAGGCGCCTTCGTTAAGGCCGTCGGCGGCAGGTTCGCAATAATCCAGTACGTCCTCGAAACCTTCGGCCCGCAAGAGATCGACCCAAGCGGCAGCTGGCACCAGCGAGGATCGTGGTATTTCGTCGCCTGTGGCCTCGTGCCACCAATCTTTCTCCAGACCGGCCAGAAAGTCGGCGCTCCAGTCCGGGTGACGTTCAGCAATCATCAGGCTCGCCCCCGCCGCCAACCAGCGCCGGACCTGAATCAGCGCGGCTTTCGGACTCACGGCCCGGTGCAGGGTGTGACGAAGAATCACGACATCGTACTTGTCCGGCAAGCGAGCATCCGTCGTCAACTGCCAATTCGCGATATCCAGCGTCGCAATGACGAGATTGGGTTCGTAGGCGTATTCCGCCTGCTGACGTTCGGCCACGGTTTCGGGCAAGGCAAGAACATAATCGAGCCGGTCTTCGGGTAGTGCAACCAGCAAGGCACGCGGGACTTCGCTCGGGCCGTCGGCGATTTCCAGGACGCGCAAGCGACGGTGCGCTGGCCAGTCGCTTGCCAGAAGGTGCAGGAGGTGCTCGACCGCCTGTCGCATACCAGAATAGGCTGGATCGTCCTGATATAACGTTTCCGCGACGGCCGAGCAGCGAAGTGCCTTGATTAAGGCATCTCGCTCAGACGGATTCTGAAGAAGATGCGGCAGTTGGCGTCCCACCCGGCCTAGCAGAACGAGGTGCGGCAACGCGGCGCCGTGCTCGCGCTGCAGAGTGCGCCAGATTTCCTCGGCGGCAGGCAGATCGCTGCTGTCGGCCAGTTGCCAACGCCCTTCTTGGAAGGAGAGCAATCCTTCCTGCCGCAAGAGGCTGCTGAGCCAGCGGGCATAGGGATCGGACGTGGTCATCAGCCCTTGCAAGGCATCGTCGCCCTCGCGGGCAATCGTCCAGAAGGCCTCGAATGTGAAGGAGACGACAAGCGCCTCGAACAGGGGTAAGGCCTCCTTGAACCAGCGACCGCGGGGTTCCGCCTGCTCAGCCATGGCCAGCGAAAGGGTTTCAACAAGCGCCTGCGTGGAGGGCAGTTGGGTCTTAAGGCCTTCTGCAGGATGCGGGTGCAACCAGGCGTCAATGCGCCAGCGTGAGACTTTTTCCTGCGCCTTATGCGCGAGCAGTGCGGCGCGGAAACGGCAACCGCTTACCCTGGCCAGAAGGGTATCTTCGGCATCGAACAGTTCGAAGTCCGCCAACACGGAGCGTGCGCTGCGGCGTGTGAGCCGTGCGCGGAATCGGCTGGGTTTGCCCGCACGGTGGTATTCAAGCCGACCGGTCTTGACAGGCAACAAGGCGACACCCCGCCCGGCATCGATGTCGGCACGGAAGAAATCGACCAGCGACTGGTAGCAGACATCGAGCAAGGCTGGATGGAGGAGGTAGTCGTCTCCAGCCAGGTCGGCGTGATATTCCAGGACAGCTTGCAGACAGTTGTCGGCGACAACGGCCTCGTGCAAGCCCTGAAAGGTCGGGCCGTAATCGAGCCCCAGCGTAGCTGCCAGGTGGTAGTGGGCTTCCCTGTCTATCCTGTCGGTGTTCGCCGACAGAGGGGGAATCCGCGCACTCCGGGAGCCGACACCCGGCTGCAAAATCCGCCCGGCGGCATGGAGCGTCCACTCATCATGGCTCAATCGCTGCCGACTCTTGATCTGGAAACTACCGTCTCGATCGTTGAGATCGAAACGCAGCGTGCGCGCGTGCTCGCCATCGAAGACCATGGGTGAAACGATGTCCATCTCTTCGAACACCAGCGGTTCCCCGCCCAGCCACTCACGTGCCGCCGCGAGGGCCATCTCGGCATAGGCCGAGCCGGGAAAGACGATGGCACCCCCCACCTGGTGGTCGACGAGCCAGGGCAGGACAGCCGGATCGAGTGTGTTTTCCCAGGCGTGTGCGGCCTCGGGAACCCGCCAACCCAACAGCGGATGCACGCGACGCCGCTCAATGGCCAAAAGGCTCTCGCTGGTACGTGGGTGCCAATGCCGCTCACGTTGCCAAGGGTAGTTGGGCAACTGGACGCGACGCCCGGGCTGGGGGAAATAGACGCCAAAATTCGGTTGCTCAGCCAGGAGGTGGACACGCAAGGCGGTCTCGATAAGGTGGTTCCAACCATCGGCTTCCTTGCGCAAGGTGGGCAGTACCCGCCCTGTGACCCCCGTGGCTTGCAGGCTCTCAGCAATGTAGCGTTGCAGAATGGCATGCGGCCCAATCTCGATGAAGCTGCGGCAGCCAAGCTCGGCGAGTGTAACAACGGCTGCCGAGAATTGGACGGGCTCGCGCACATTGCGCCACCAGTACTCTGCACCCAGCTGATTGCCGTCGAGTACGCTGCCGGTGACTGTCGAGACGAAGGCCGTTCCTGCCGCAGCGCGGGGTTCCAACCCGGCGAGGCTAGCGAGCAGCGGCACTCGGATCGGGTCCATCTGGCGGCTGTGGAAGGCATAGTCGAGGTCGAGCAGGCGGAAGAAGAGACCCTTGGGCGCAAGATGAGACTGGACACGTTCCAGATCGGCCAGGCTGCCTGAAAGGGTAAGGTTCTTCGGGCTATTGATGCCGGCAATCGTGATATCGAGCGCATCGCCCAGTTCCGCAATGACAGCTTGCATGGCTTCAACCGAGAGCCCGACTGCGGCCATACGACCCGTGCCGCGCGTTTCGCCCTGGGCGCGGCTGCGGGCAACAATAACCCGGATGGCTGCGTCGAGATCGAGCGCGCCAGAAGCCCAGGCGGCCGCCACTTCACCCACACTATGGCCCGCCACTGCCAGTGGCTCGATGCCCTGCGATTTCAACAAGCACGTGATAGCGACCTGAATGGCAAACAGCAAAGGCTGGGCGACAACCGTATCGTCGAGACGGGATGCGTCCCCGGTGGCCTGTAACTCGGCCAGCAGCGAAAAGCCGGCGATGGGCTGCATGTTGGCGTCTAGCTCGGCCAGAACAGCGGCAAATTCAGGCGATTCAGCCATGAGGCGCAGGCCCATGCCGACCCACTGGGCACCATTGCCGGAATAGACGAAGGCAACGCCGCCCGATTGGGGCAGTTGTTCTTCGAGTACCAGGCCGTCCGGTGCGCTGCCTTGGGCGTAAGCAGCCAGTTTTTTCGCCGCATCGTTTGGCGTGTTGGCGTGCAGTGCCAGGCGCTTATCCAAGCGGTCGCGCCGATGAGCTGCGGCATGAGCGATGTCGTAATAGTCCGTTGGCGAGCTGTTCTTCAGCCGTTCCGCATGACGGGAAGCCAACGTTTGCAGCGCCGCGTCAGAACGCGCGGAGAGGAAAAGCGGCGGCAACGCCTCTGGCGTATACGCCTTTTCCTCATCGTGACGGTATTCACGCAGCAGGACGTGCGCGTTTGCACCGCCAAAGCCGAATGAGTTGACGCCCGCCACCAGAGAGGTTTCTTTTTCCAGCGATCGGTATTCGGTGACTGGCTGCAGATTGAGCCCGACGAAATCGATGTGCGGATTAGGTGTTTCGAGGTGGAGTTGTGGGGGCAGTGCGCGGCGTTGCAACGCCAGGATCGCCTTCACCAAACCCGCCATGCCGGAGGCAGCTTCCATGTGGCCGAGATTGGCTTTGACCGAGCCGATGGGCAGAGGTGTTTCGCGCCCTTGGCCATACACCGCCCCGATGGCGGCGGTTTCGATGGGGTCGCCAACCATGGTGCCTGTACCGTGCGCCTCGACAAAATCGATGTCCTGTGCCGACAGATTGGTTTTCGCCAGGACGTTTCTCATCAGCTCGACCTGGCCGTCTCGGCTGGGAATGGTGATACCCGTCTTGCGGGCACCGTCAGCATTGACACCCGTCGCAAGGATTACCGCCTTGATATCGTCGCCATCGGCCATCGCCTGTGCCAGCGGCTTGAGCAGGAGCACCGCCCCACCCTCTGCGCGCACATAACCATTGCCAGAAGCATCGAAGGCCTTGCAACGCCCATCGGCGGACAGCATCGAGGCCTTGGTAAAGCCGACAAAGGGATAGGGGTGCAACAACAAATTGACCCCACCGACGAGCGCGGTGCTCGCCTCTCCAGTCTGCAACACACGGCAGGCGTGATGCAGCGCGACCAAAGAAGAGGAGCAGGCGGTATCGACGGCGAGCGACGGGCCGTGCAGATCGAAAACGTAGGAAAGACGGTTGGCCGCAATGCTGAGCGTGTTGCCGGTCATCGAGTGCGACGACATAGCAGCAAGATCGTCGAGCCCACGTGTGCCATAGTCGAGACTGGAGATGCCGACATACACGGCGCAATCCGTACCGGAAAGCTTAGAGGGAGGCACCCCCGCGTTCTCCATGGCCTCCCAGGAAAGCTCAAGAAGCAGTCGTTGCTGCGGGTCGAGCCAAGCAGCCTCGCGCGGTGAAATGCCAAAGAATCCGGCGTCAAACTCGTCGATGCGTGAGAGAACGCCCGCCGAGAAGGTGATGCTGCGCCCCGGTTCTGACCGTTTTGCGTGCTGAAGCTCGTTGCTAGCCCAACGATCACCGGGCACCTGAGTGACCAGATCCTTCTTTTGCTTTAGCGCCTCCCAAAGGCTGGTATCGTCTGCAAGATCACCAGGAAAACGGAATGCAATACCAGTTATTGCAATGGCGTTTATATTATTTTTATTGGATGAAGGCATGGCTACCGCAGCCTGCGGATTTGTTTCCAACGCAGGATCGCCATCTGGCAGACCATTTATTTCCGAGCCAAGCAAAACCTTTTTGAGTTGATTCATGTCGTGTCCCGGCTGATTGGTAACACGTCTGTTGAACAGTTCGGGGTGTGATCGCTGCCATTGTTTCATGGCCTGGATGGGGCTGACATGCCCCAAGGCTTTCTGTGGCAGTTGGTGATTGTACAGCCAGACATACCGCAGGATGGTGGCCTCAAGTTCTTCGCCGGAATGGAAGTGATGGGTGCGCAGGATGTCGGCGATGCGCCCGTTGAAGCGTTCAACCATGCCGTTGGTCTGCGGGTGTTTTGGGCGGGTCAGGCGATGCTCAATGCCTAGCTCCTCGCAGAGCTGATCGAACTGATGCCTGCCGGTCGGCGTACGCTCTCCCCGTGTGATGAAGCGATCCGTGAATTCCTTGCCGTTGTCGGTCAGGATCGTTCGGATACGGAAGGCAGCGGCCTTGTGCAATTCCTTCAGGAAGCGCCGGGCGTTGGTAGCGCTCTTGCTGGCATAGACACGCACGAACACCCAGCGGGTGGCGCGATCAATGGCCACAAACAGGTAACGCCGCGTGGTTTCGTCCGCCATCTGCGGCAGGTACTTCACATCGATGTGGACGAAGCCGGGCTCGTAGGCCTTGAACGGCTTGGTCCTGGGGCGATCCACGCTCAATGCCTCGCGCGCCGACACTCCATGGCGTTTGAGCATGCGGTGCAAGGCAGCGCGTGAGATGGTCGGATGGATGAACTCGCGTACGACTGCCAGCAGGTCATCCAGCGAAAGGCCCAGGCTTTTACGCAAGACGAGCACGATGGACTCCTGGGCCGGCGTCAGCGTGGTTTGCAGTCGATGAGGGGTATGGGAGGCGTCATGAACCGATGCACGCTTCTTCCAGCGGGCGATGGTGGAGACACTCACGCCAAAGCGCTGGGCCAGAACCCTCATGGGCTCCTTGCTGACCTGGATCTCGGCGCGGATCCTGGGTGTCGTGGTGGCGTTCTTGTGCAGCCTCAGATGCATCGTTTCAGCTCCAGCATGACCTCTCGGGCCAAGAGTAAACCACGGCGTCGTCCAGTCAACGAATCATCCGAGACACGACATCTAACAATTCATTCAAGCCGACGCCGCTTCGCGGCGCGGCTTAATTCAGGCGATGGCCGCCACCAGACTGGACTTGTCGGTGGTGGTGAGGTTGGCGAGATTGCCGGCCTTGGCGCGGACGTCGTTGAACTCCTGCGCGACGCGGATGACCAGGCTCTCGATGCGGGTGGTCAGTGACATAGCGTCTCCTCGTCAGGACAGCCAGCGGCTCTTGATCACGCGCCGGCCGGTGTTGCGGTTGCCAGAAACACCCAGGCCACCTCGATGGGTGGCCTCGGTGATCGATTCAGTAGGTGTTTCAAGGGCTGGCGGACTGGCCAGCCCCAGTTGCCGCTCCAGTTCGCGCCAGTGGCGTTCCTCGAAGCGGTCGAGCCCTGCGGCCGCAGCAGCAGCACGGGCATACACGTAGCAGTCGAGCGCCTCATTGCGCTCGCGCATCTTTTGCCACTCGCGGTGGGCAAATCCGTTGCGGTCGCGCCGGGTGATCAGCTGCTCGGCGCAGAGCTGTTGCAGGTATTCGGCATCGACCTTGGGCAGGTGGACGAAACCGGCCGGGTAGGTCACCGTCACGCCGTCGTCGGCCACCTCCGCGCTCTGGCGCAGGTGGTTGTAGAACTCCAGCTTGGCGATGCCGCCCGCAACCGGGAACACCTTGATGCCTCGGCGCAGCTTCTTGCCGCTGGCGGTGGCGTCCACCGCCGTGGGGGTGCCGATCAGCGCCGCACCTCCAGCAATGCCCTTGATCGGCATGAGCCGCGCATCGCGCACGCTGCGTACAAAGGCGTAGGCCTCCTGGGTGGCATATCCGGTATCGAGCGCCAGGCGCGCCAGGCTCAGCTGGCAACCGCTGGAGTGGGTCCAGGTCTCGCCCATGAGCTTCGCCAATGCTGACCAAACTTCGGCTCGCGCCGTGTCGCCCATCAGGATCCGGTGCTCCACCAGCCAGGCGGCCTTGCCGCGCCCGAAGGCCCAGACCGAGACTTCGATGCGGTCCTTCTGCACGTCGGCACCGGCAGTGAGCAACAGGCCGCCCGCAGGCACGGTACCGATTCGGTAGTCCTCTCGGCGTTCCAGCAGGCGCTGCCAGTCGGGCGCTTCGCCTTCTTCGACCCAGGTCTCACCCAGTTCGGTGTTCTTGAAGGTCTTGATGGCCGACGCCGATCGACTGTCTGACATCGCAGCCGATTCCCAGGCCCGCGCGATCTCGATCCAGCTGCGCCAGCCCACCGGGCTGTAGAGGCTGGAAAGATGAAACCCGGCCGTGCGCCCAGCTTGATCTGGCGCGCAGGCCTGCCACTGTCCGTTGTCCAGCATCCAGGTCTTGTGATGCTCGGCAATCGGCTCCCCACAGCCTTCGCAGATGTAGGCTGCTGTTTCTGGCTGGCCACGCTCCCAGCGAAGCTGCTCAAACCGCAGCCACTGGCGGTGGTCGCAATGCGGGCACGGCACGAAGTAGCGGCGCTGGTCCGATGCATCGAACTCGCTCTCCACCGCACTGGCCCCGGCGATCGTCGGGGTCGAGACGATCAGGATCTTGCGCCGGGCAAAGGTGCGGGTGCGCGCTTCGGCCAGCGAGATCGCGTCGCCTTCACCTTCCACATCCAGCGGGTAGCCATCCACCTCATCGAGGAACAGGTAGCGCACCGGCATGGAACGCAGGCCCACCGCGCTGTTGGCGCCGGTCATCACCAGCACCCCGCCGTGAAACTCTTTGGCGAGGATGGTGTTACCTGAGTCCCGACTGCGCGCCGGGGCGATGCGTTCCTGGATGGCAGGGCTTTCCTCGATCAGCGCGTCAATGCGCTGCTTGGAGGCCCGCTTGGCCATCTCGACGGTGGGCCACACTGCCATCATCGGGCCCGGGGCATGGTGGATCACGTAACCGACCCAGTTCAGGCCTAACTCCGTACCGCCCACCTGTGCCCCCTTCATGAACACCACGCGTTCGATCGGTGACATGGGCGACAAGCAATCCATGATCTCGCGCAGATAAGGCGTGCGACTGGTGCGCCAGCGCCCGGGCTCGGAGGCCGCCTTGCTGGAGAGCACCCGGTGCTTGTCGGCCCATTCGGATACCGTGAGCAGCGGGTCGGGCGTGAGGCCCTCGCGCCAGGCACGCTCGATCGCGTCCCAGCCTTCGTAATACAGCTCATCCATGATCAGTCCACCTTGGGTTGCACATCGCCCAGGTCTTGCAACTGTTCCCGCACGGCGGCGTCCAGTGCCACATGCAGGGCATGCGGCTCCACCCCCAAACCAGCAGCCATCTGCGCTGAGATGCGTGCCGGCCAGTTGAGCCAGGCATCGCGCTCGGCCCGGGCGAGCTTGAACACGTGGGCCACGGCCTGGGCGCGGTCGACCAGTTCGCCTTTCAGCTGTGCCAGGCGCACCTTGTTGGTCTGCGCCTTGACCACCTCGTTGACGGTGCGGGCTTGCAGCAGCGACGTGCCGCCCGATGACAGCGCCGGGGTGGGTGACTCTGCCGTTTCGCGTGGTGGTCGCGCGAAAGCTTGCGGAGCCTCGCGGGCAGATACGGAAACCTGCGGGGCCGGTTTGTCACTGGCGACATCTGCCACCGACCGCCGGGTCGGCGTGGTGTTGGCTGCCCACTGGGCATCGGCCACCACCGGATCGATGGTGCCGTCCGGCAGCTGGCTGATGCGCCCGGTGTCGATGGCCTTCTTGACGGCCACGTGCGACACGCCTCGGTGGCGCGCATAGGCGCGAATGGACAGTCCCATGTGTTGATCTACTCAGTGCAAGTGGGTGGCCTCCTGGAGGTATGGGTCAGGCAAAGGCGAGTGAATCACCCGGGAATAAAAAGCGCTTGGCTTCTGGGGCGCACAGCGCGTGAATGCGGATGTCGATTGACAAGCAACCCACCAAGGAGCCACACATGGCCAAACCCAAGCAAACCACCGCACTCTCCCCGGACGAGATCGAGCTCTTGCTCGAATCGATTGCCCTGGACCACCTGTTTATCGAAACGCTGGTGACCCAGCACAGTGACCGCCTGGACTTCCATGACGTGAGCGTCTGGGGTGTCAAGAGCGCCTTGCAAGCCGCGTTTGATGCTGGATTGCGTGCCGCCGGCGGAAGCCCAAAGCAGGCCGTGCAGCGCACGCACAAGGCCACCGCAGCCAATCGAATCAGCGGCAACGGCAGCGCCGCTGCCCTGCAAGCGTGAGGGCGCCATGACCACCGCACTCAACCTCAACCAGCAGGCCATCCTGGAGCACGCCGTACAACACAGCGGCGGCAAGATCGCCTGGTTCCCCGAGCACATCAAGGGCGGCGCTCGCGCCAAAGTGCTCGAAAGCTTATTCAAACGCGCCCTGATCACGCCTGACGGCGATGACTGGGTGGTGGCTGCCGAGGGCTACGACGCCTTGGGCCTGCCCCGACCGGGCGCCTTGCCACCGACCATCACGCTGGACGATCCGGAACTGGAGGCCGATGTCGCCAGTGCAGAGGCCAGTTGGCAACAACCTGCCAAGGACAAGCCGGTTCGCACCCGCGCCGACAGCAAACAGGCCCTGGTCATTGGCCTGCTGCAACGCCCCGAGGGCGCCACCATCGCGCAGATCATGGAGGCCACGGGGTGGCAGCAGCACACCGTGCGCGGCACCCTGGCCGGCACGCTCAAGAAACGCCTGGGGCTGACCATCACATCAGCCAAGGAGGCCGGTGGTCAGCGCGTTTACCGCATCGAGTCCGCGTCCGCGGGCACCGCTACCGCTATCAATTCGGAGGCTGCATGAACGCCCGCCCCAACTTGGCGCGCCTCGATGAACTCGGGCAGCGCCTGGCCGACCAGACGTTTCACACCCTGATCAGCCTTTGCCCCGAAATCCGCAGCGCCAGCCCGGCGCGCCAGGAGGCCGTGTGTGCCGCGATGCGCGCCAGGGTGGCACCAGCCATCGACCGCCTGCTCGAAGACGCACGGCTTGCGCCCTGCTTGGCCGAAGCGGCGTTTCACAACGCTGTGCTGACCCTCGCACTGGCCGGCGTCGAAGCCTTGCAGGCCAAGGTCGCCAGCCCCAAGTACCAAGCAACCAACCAAGTCTCAAATCAATCCAGAAAGGCCCGTCATGCCCAGCATGTCCATCACCATTGAACGCACCCCTTTGACCCTCCAGTGGGAGGGCCAGGAGATTCAGGTCGAGCAGCTCGGGATCCGACTGCCCTTTGCGCGCAAGCCCGAGAACCTCAGGGACATGAGCGCCAGCGGCGACTACATCGTCTACGTCACCGAGACCCGGACCATGACACCCGAGGAGTTCGATGGCTTCGCCGCCAACCTGCTGGTCTCGCGCGACTGGCTGGCGGGCAAGGGTGGCTATGTCGGCCAGGGACGTTTGTGCGTGGAAGTTCACGCCCCAGGACGCCCGTACCTCTATGTCGACCCGTCTGGCGGCGACTACGCCCGCTACGCGGCCCGGCTGGGCTAGTGGCTCTGCCGCCACGCTGTTCATCTTCTTCCATCAAAGCCTTGGCTTTGCATCGGAACAGCGCGTCAATGGGGTCATCGCCAAACGATTGAACGGAAGCCCCACCATGACCCTCGACCTCGACACCTTGATGCGCCAGATGACCGAGCAAAAGGCCAAAGACGCCTTGCTCACCGCCCGATCCACCCTGGAGCGCAGTCTGCGCGAGTTGGATCACTACATCGAGCGGCTCGACATGGCCGAGACGCCGCACGACAAATCGCAGGTGATGAACTGGGCGCTCAACGCCCTGGCCTGCAACATCACGCCCAACCTGCGCCTGGACCTGATCGCCAACGCACAGGCCGAACTGGCCAGCGTCGCAAAATGATCACGCTCTCGAAAAATGATCGAGAAAGCCTTGGCTTCCATGCCCTACAGCGCGTCAATGGAGTCATCGCCAACACAGAAACAGACGCAGACATGGAGCCGACGATGACCACCACCCAGCAAGCAAAAATTCCTGCAACTCAAAATGAGTCGTGGGGCTTATTTGGGACCCTCGGCGAGCACGCCGAAGCCGCCTGGCCAATAGCGATGACGGCGATCTCGGACGCGACCTACCAACCACTGGACTCGGTGCGCGCCTTCCTGGACAGCCGCCATGGCCGCCACTTTGCCGACGATGTGCTCAACGGTCTGCACGCCGGCGCCAATCTGCAGGAGGCGATCCACGCCGCCACCCAACGCTGGATGGGCTGGAGCATCGGTCGCCTGACCAGCAAGCAGCACGGGATTCCCAAGGGCTTGCCTTACCTGACGGGCTTTGTGATTCACTGCGAGATTGTCGAAGAGGCCCTGGCCGACTGACAGCACATGTTCCATTTTGGTCCCTTATGGGCTATCATAGACCCATTCAAAGGAGGTTCGTATGGCCATCAATGTCAAACTGCCCGAAGCCTTGGTTGAGACCGCCAAGCGCTATGGCACCATCGAGCACCGCTCGGTGCCCAAGCAAATCGAATACTGGTCTCAGATCGGCAAGATCGCCGCAGAAAACCCCGATCTTCCGTTCAGCGTCATCCGCGACATCCTGATCGCTGACCAGGAAGAACCCGTGGGTGAGTACCAGTTCGGCTGATGCGCGTCCTTGTCACACCGACCTTCGAGCGCGCCGTTAAAAAGCTGCACAAGCAGCAAAAAGCCGCGCTTGACGAGGCAGTTCGAACCATTGTCGGCCAGCCGGAAGCCGGTGAAACCAAAGTCGGCGATCTGGCTGGCGTGCAGGTTTACAAGTTCCGTATGGGCAACCTGCTGTGCCTGCTTGCCTACCGCATTCTGGATGAGAACACGCTCAAGTTGCTGATGGTTGGCCCGCACGAGAATTTCTACCGCGACCTCAAACGCACCGAGCATTGACATGGACTCAGGAGGCGAACAATGCCTCCTGTCGTTGTCTCATCAAAACGCTATCCAGGGCGAATTCGAATTTCGCATCCTCAAAGTAGCGGCACTTGACGCCACCATCACCATAGCGGACCCCGGGTACGCGCAGCGCAATGCAATCGTTGTGGGTATCGGCCAATGCATAGTAGGCAATCAGCCGGCGATCCAGGGCGACCAATGCCAGCACATCAAAATCATCGCTGCTGTACCGCCGTCGCCCACCTTTTCCAGCTCGACGGGTGTGAAACACATACAGCGGAGAGCCGCGGTTGAGCGAACCGGGTGTCTTGGGCGTCTTGGTGGATTTTACCTGAACCCGGATCACCCGCTGGCCGATGTCAACAGCAATGTCATACGGCACGCCTTGTGATGTCGGGTACGCTACCCAACCATTGAGCAGCAAATCTGCCATCACCAAATACTCACCCGCTCGGCCAATCTCCATTTCGGCGCTGACCCGCAGGTTGTGGTGCCGAACAACAGCACTTTCGTCGATCAAGCCGTGGTCCTTGGGCTCAGCCACATCCAAGAAGCTGAGCTGCCTGATCACGCCGGAGCCTCCTGGATTGTGACCTCGTCGAAGACGCGTTGGCTGTATTCAGAGATAGCCTTGCCGCCACTGAATTCCTGCCAACGGCGAACAATGACATCGCAGTACTTCGGCTCCAACTCCATCATGAAGCAGCGGCGCCCCGATTTCTCAGCGGCGATCAGCGTGCTGCCGGATCCGCCAAAGCAATCGAGGACCACATCGCCTGGTCGGCTCGAATTGCGGATTGAACGTTCCATCAACTCGACAGGTTTCATCGTGGGATGAAGATCG
The DNA here is from genome assembly GCF_039523075.1 of Caenispirillum bisanense. Lineage (NCBI taxonomy): Bacteria > Pseudomonadati > Pseudomonadota > Alphaproteobacteria > Rhodospirillales > Novispirillaceae > Caenispirillum > Caenispirillum bisanense. The sequence continues at coordinate 48,402 of NZ_BAAAEP010000006.1, read as the reverse complement.
TTGCGGGCAGGTTTCTTGATATTCCAGACGTCACCTTGATCGCGATCGCCACACCAATGCCGACTGCTGCCTTCCGGCCAGCCATACAGGATCGGTTCGTATTGACGCTGGTAATCCGCTCTGCCCAGGGTGAAGGTGTGCTTGGCCCAAATGATGAACGTAGACCACTTTCCACCGGCCGCGCGAAACGCGGCTTGTAGCGTGTCAAGTTCGCTGGAGGACATCGCAATGTAGACCGCGCCATCGCAGTGGGGCAGCATCAGCGAGAGCGCATCAAAGACGAAGTCGTAAAAGCCCTCGCCCAAGTTGTCATTCAGGATGGGTCGGTGTTTACCACGCAATTTGTCTTTCGCGCTATTGGCATAGTTGACGTTGTAGGGCAAGTCGCTCCAGATCATCTGAACGCGTTGCCCGGCGAGCAACTGCTCGTAGCTGAATGGCTGCGTAGCATCACCGCAAACCAGCCGGTGATTGCCAAGAATCCACACGTCACCGGGTCGGCTGATGGCTGTTTCGCTCAGTTCTGGAATGGCATCCTCATCTGTATTGCCATCGACCGTGGTCTCTTCGCCCGCCATGATCTCGGCCAGCGCGTCGGCATCGAAGCCGGTGATGTCGAGATTGAATCCATCTTCCTGCAGCGACTGCAACTCGATGCGCAGCATGGCGTCGTCCCAGCCGGCGTTTTCTGCAATGCGGTTGTCCGCAATGATCAGCGCGCGGCGCTGGGTGGGTGTCAGATGATCGAGCACGACCACCGGCACGGTGTCCAGGCCCAGCTTTTGCGCAGCGGCCAACCGTCCATGACCGGCGACAATCACGCCATCGGATCCCGCCAGGATCGGATTGGTGAACCCGAACTCGACGATGGATGCCGCAATCTGCGCCACCTGCTCCTCGGAATGGGTGCGGGCGTTGCGGGCGTAGGGCACGAGCTTGGCAGTCGGCCAGCGTTCGATGTGGGTAGAGAGCCAGGGTTCAGACATGGACCAGCCCCGCTTCGTAGATGGTCTTGCCCTGCGCCAGCTTGGCCGTGAGCAACTGGGTGCGCTCATTCGAGATCGCCACTGCCAGATGGGTCCACCGTCCGAACTCGTGAATGATCTGCACGCAGGGCAGCTTCAACTGGTGGGCGGCTTGGCACACGAGCAACGGCGTCATACCTGGCACGATGAGGTCAGCCGCACGCCCTTGCATGTGGTGACTGGTCGGACTGCCCCCAATGGCGCGGTTCAGCGCTGGCGAGCGGTAGCCGGAGGTGATCACCACCGGGCGCTTGAGGTGAACGCGCAGCGGCTGCAGTACCGATTGACACAGCCGACGCAGGTTCTCGATGACCTCGGGTGTGGGCTCGTTGGCAATGCCACGGCGAGCCGCCGTTTCTGAGACCAGAAACTCGGCCAGTTCGAAATGTTCAGACAGTTGCATGTTCGCTCTCTTGTCGATGCTCGGCTTTGCGTTGTTGAGCAACAACCTCAAAGGGTTCTGCGGTGGCGGCCAAGGTGACCGGCACGCCAGGGAAGTTCTGTTGGAAACGGAGCAGCGCCACGTCGACGTATTCGGGCGCGATCTCCACCGCGCGGCCAATACGCCCTGTCCGCTGGGCGGCCATCAGCGTGGTGCCGCTGCCGCCAAAGGGCTCAAACACGACCTCACCTTCATCGGTGTAGGCCTCGATGACCTCCACCGGCAGCGTCACCGGAAAGACGGCCGGGTGATCGATGTCCTTGCCGATCTTTCCCTTGTGGCGCATGACCCGGATCACTGAGTCGGGAATTCGGCAGTCCTGCGTCGGCTGGCCGGCAGCGGTCCAGCCGTTGACCTGGCCATCCTTGCCACGCATCGCGGTCGAGGATCCGTCGGCGCGCAGGTGCGTTTCCTGACCGGCAAACTTGCAGGGCACGGTCTTGTTGGGTTTGCGCGTTTGCCGGTTGAAGTGGAAGATGAATTCAAAGCTGGGGGCCAGGCGTCCTTGCCAGTCACCGGGCATCCCTGGCCCCTGGTCCCAGACGTACCAGGCAAAACGCCGCCAGCCTTGTGTCCGCATCCAATCGAGCCACTGGTCCCAGTAGGGGATGAACTCGTTGTCGCGGTGGATCAGCCCGAGGTTGACCAGCACCTGGCCATCGGCGGCCATGGGTACTTGCGCAAACACGCCGCGCATCAGGCCATCCCAGTCGGCAATGCCGCCAGAGGTGTAGTTGCGCTGGTTGCCGTAAGGGGGCGATGTGAAACACAGGCTGGCCTGCTCGCCCTGCATCAGGTTGGCGATCACCGATGGATCGCTGGCATCGCCGCAGATCAGGCGATGCGGGCCCAGCTGCCAGACGTCGCCGACGCGACTGGTTGGCTGCTCGGGAGGCTCGGGTACTTCGTCGTCTGCTTCCGAATCCGATTCCTGCTCCGGTATCTGCGAATCTGCGTCACCGAGATCGGCCAGCATCTTGGCCAGCTCGTCATCCTCGAAACCGGTCAGCAGCAGGTCGTACCCGGCCTCAGACAGCTCCGCCAGTTCAAGCGCCAGCAGTTCATCGTCCCACCCGGCGTCCAAGGCCAAGCGGTTGTCGGCGATCACGTAGGCGCGCTTCTGCGCCGGGCTCAAATGGCCCAGCTCGATCACCGGCACTTCGGCCAATTCCAGCTTACGTGCCGCCGCCAGGCGTCCGTGGCCTGCGATGATCCCGTTGTCACCATCGACCAGGATGGGCTGAGTCCAGCCAAACTCCACGATGCTGGCCGCGATCTTGTCGATCTGCGCTGGCGAGTGCGTGCGCGGATTGCGCGCGTAGGGCAGCAGCGCATCGATCGGGCGGTATTCGATCTGCAGGTTGGGCGTCATGGAATTGAAAAACCCGCCGAGCGTTGCCGCCGGGCGGGTTGGAAATATTCAGTGGGTGGTAACTGTCAGGAGCGGTGGTAACCACAGGCCGGTAACCTGGCCGGGTGGTAACCTGTTTTTAAGGGCAGACGCTATCGAAATCTCGCGCTGTTGCCCCCCGCATACCGTTTTGGCCAGGAAGGACCCATCGATTGTCCGCAGGACTCCGCATTCATCTGATTGGCACCAGCCATCAGGCGTTTGCATCACTTCGCATCTGTCGGGGTGCAAGGTTACGGTCGGAAGATCACGCCCGCTGCTCACACCGCTGTCCTGACCATAGCTGAAACTGTAGGCCCAAACCGGGCAAAACGCGACAGGGGGTGTTTTGGCATCTGTCATCACCATCCCCCACCACCCCGCGCCCGTCTTCGATTTGCCGCGACTTCAATCAGTGCCCCTTGTTCAGGTGCAGAACGACCAGATGAATAGCGGCGTCGTACCGCCGCTGCGCAGTTCTTGCCGCGCAGGCAAACCGCCGACCGATCTGCTCCCAGCGATAGCGGTTCGAGCGCATCCAAACCAGGTGGCGCTGCTCGACTTCCAGCCACTGCACCCAGCGCATCGTCTCCAGCATCCGGTCGATGGCCTCGGGGCTCGGTGGGTACGCGCGGTAGACCTTCTCGTCGGCTGCGAATGCCTCCCACTCTTGGCGGACGAAGGCCGGCCAAGTGTTGAAATAGCCTTGTACCCGCACCGGGGGCAGGCGTCGCCCAGTGCTGGCGGCCTCTTCGAAGCGGGCTGCCACGTCCTCAATCGTCCAGTGGTTGCGGGCCACATCACACCTCCTGACCAACGTCGTGGTGATGGACAGCCCAGGACAGCAGGGCCAGCGCGTCGGCTTCGTTGTCGTTGGCCGGGGCATGACCGCGAGCACGGGCGGACGCCACCATCTCGTCCTTGTTCGCGTTGCCCTTGCCGGTGGCGTGCTTCTTGATCGTGCCCACCGGGACGCCTTGGTACGGGATCTGGTGGTGCTCGCACCATGCGGTGAGGTGAGCCATGAACCCGCCGTAGGTGTGTGCCGCATCAACCCCGGCATGACGACGGACCTCCTCGAAGTACACGGCGTCGATACCGTCACAGGATTGCTTGATCTCGGTGAGCCAGCGTTTGAAGCGCAGAAAGCGCATGCCGCCGCCCTCGAAACGTTGTGGCCGGAAACTTTCCGATCCGCTGGTGATGTGGCCGTCGCTGCCGCGCAGCGCCCAGCCGGTGGTGGTGCCCAGATCGAGGGCAAGGATGGTCGTGGTCATAAGGTCAGTCCCGGTTTCTTGCCGATCTGACGCAACTGGCGCAGTCGCACATAACTTCTCTACACGTGCGTGCGCGCGCGTGTAGAGCGATTTAGTGCAAATGTGTCGGTTGTGTCAGGCGGCATGGTTTTCAGAGGAGTCATTCGTCCGCATAGGGCGTATAGGCAGGCATCGGCGGATGCTTGAGGCCAATGCCCCGGAATCCGCGCACGCCCATGCCGTTGCGCCACTTCTCGATTCCGCGGGTGATCAGCAGATCGGAGAAACGTCGCTGCGAGCCAATGAACTCGCCCGATGCCTCGGCCCACTGCTTCCAATCCGTGAACAGCTCTGCGGTCAGTGACTTGGCGTTGACCTCCCGCACACAGCGCTCGTCGATCCAGCGGCCCAGCGCGTCCTCGGACTCGAAATACTCCTCGGTCGCGGCTTGCACGCTGGCGGGCGGCTTCAATCCCTCGCGCTGCCAGGCAAGGCATCCGGCCACGGCCCATGCGAGGATGCCGTCCCGTTCGGCCAGCAGCTTTTCCGTCAAGCGCGGATCGCGCCGATCCGGCGGGATCGTCACCGTGAACGGAATCATGTGCAGCCGCCTGCGCATTGCCTCATCGATGTTGCGAATGGCGGGCTTGTGGTTGCCCACGATCACGGGCTTGAATTGCGGCGTGTATTCGAAGAAGTCCTTGTGCATGAAGCGCGCGGAGATCTTGTCGCCGCCGGTGATGGCCTTGACCTTGGATTCGTTCAGGCGTCGGCCTTGCTCGGTCTCGATGGCGGTCACGAAGCGCGCGCCACGTAGGCCTGCCAGATCGGTCGGATGGCGGTCTCCACGGGTTTCGACGAAAGTCTCCATCGATGCCGTGGCGGCGTAATTGCCGAGGATGGTGCTGATGACGTTGGCGAACACACTCTTGCCATTGGCTCCCGTGCCGTACAGGAAGAACAGCGCGTGGGCGCTGGTCACGCCGGTCAGGCAATAGCCGACCATGCGCTGCAAATACGACTGCAGATCAACATCGCCGCCCGTGATGTCGGACAGGAATGCCATCCACTGCGAACATTCGCCGTCCGGGGTGGCCGTGGTGATCTTGGTCATCCGGTCAGAGCGCTCATTTGGCCGCTTGCGTCCGGTCTTGAGATCGACCACGCCACCGGGCGTATTGAGCAGCCACGGATCGGCATCCCACTCGTCGGTGGTGGCCGCATGCCTGCGGTCGGCACGCGCCAGTCGCTCGACGCCGCCAACCGTACTGGCGCTGGCCAACTTGGCCGCGACCTTGGGGTTTTCAGCGCGCACGGCGGTCTGGCGGCAGACACTGCGGATCAGATCGGTGGCGGCCAGCGTGTCCTCGGTGCGCCAACGTTGGCCATCCCACACCAGCCAACGACCCCACGCCGCGACATAGCGCCAATCCCGGTGGTAGCGGCGGGTGAAGGCCAGCGCCAGCGCATCCTCCGTACCCCATACGGACTCATCGCTGCCGACCACCGGTTCGTCGACATCGGCCACGTCGTGCATCTGCAGACGCGGGCCGTGGGTGAGGAAGGTGGCGACGTCGAAGCTTTCGGCGATGGCGTCCGCCGCGTCCCAGCCCTCGGCGGCATCCTCGGGCGGGTAGAGGATGTGGCAGGACTTGGCACCGGCGGCCAGGATGGCCTGGGCCGCCTGCACGGCGTACTCCCAGCCCGGCTTGTCGCGGTCGGGCCAGATCAGCACAGCCTTGTCTTTGAGCGGCGACCAGTCGGTCTTGTCGACCGGGGCATTCGCCCCGTGCATCGCGGTGGTGGCCACGATGCCGACGTCGATCAGCGCCTGCGCGCATTTCTCGCCTTCGACCAGCACCACCTGTGCGGCGCTGATCATCCCCGGCTGGTTGTACAGCGGGCGCGGCTCGGGCGGCGTCATCTTGCGCCGCTTGGCGTCCCAGGGCCGGAACTCCTTCTTGCGTCCCGGTGGGTCGTAGCGGTAGACGACGGCGATGAGACGGCCCGCCTCATCGAGGTAATCCCACTTGGCGGTGGCTGGGCCGAGTTCGTCCACCGGCGCATCCTTCTTGCGGGATCGGCGTACTGGCATCTCGCGGGCGCGACCGAGCAGATCAGCAGCCGCACCCAGAACAAGACTGAACTCGGTATGGATATTGAGGCCAGAATGCCCGGCGATTAGCGAAAAGATGTCGCCGCCATCGCCCGTCGCGCGATCCGTCCACAGTCCGGCCTTCTCGCCATCGAGCACCACCTCGAGGCTATCGCCAGGACTGCCCAGCACATCACCGATCAGGAATTTGCCACGGCGCTTCTTACCCGCCGGGAACAAGGTGGTCAGAACGGATTCAAGACGCGCGAGCAGTTCGGCACGCAGTTCTTCGCGTTTGCTGTCATCAAGGATGCGCGTGGGCTCGACTGGTTTTGGGGTGTCATTGAAGTCAAGCATCGGCAGCACCTCCGATCACATCGGCGACACCGGCCAGCTCCTGCGGGATGCGAGATTCGTGACGCAACTTGCGCAGTGCCTTCCCCTCGATCTGGCGGACGCGCTCGCGCGTGACCTTCATCTTCTCGGCGATCTCGTCGAGCGACGCTCCGGCAAAGAAGCGCTCGCGGATCACGTCCGCCTCACGCGGCGTTAGCGAATCGATGGCATCCTGAATGATGCGGCCTGCCTGCGCGTGGCTGGCCAGCCGCAGCGGGTCGGCAGACGCCGTTCCACAGGTCAGGGCTTGCACGCTGTCTGCATCCAGATCGATGCTGGAATGGTTCTTTTCCAGCGGCTGGAGCTGTGCATCCGACCACAGATCGGAGGGAGATGCATTCAGGAAGTCGCACAAAGCCCATGCGCACTCCCGCAACAGCCCATCCGGTGTCAGCGGAGAGCGCGTGAGATTGAGGTAGGGCAGCAGTGCGCCGTAGTAGCTGATGCCAACGGCAGCGGCGAACCGCGCGCCTGGTCGGTAGCCTGCCTGCTCGATGGCGCGCAATAGACGGGCATTGCGTACGGAGATGCGCACACGGTAGTCAGTCATGGGCTCCTCCTTCTGCCGCTGCCCACGCGGTGAGCTCTGACATTCGGAACCGAACCATCTGGCCGATCCGATAGTGCGGAATGCGCTTGGAGGCGCGGCACCGTGGCTTGGTGAAGTAGTACGTGGGCAGATTGAGCAAACGGGCGGCTTGCCGTGCCCCTACCATCGGTTCCGCCTCTGGTGCGTGTGATTCGATATGGTTCATTGCGTCCTCCAGCACCGGTCCTGCCAGGGGCACATCCGGCATTCGAAGTGGGTCGGATCGACAAAGGCGCGCGGCAGCAATTCGCCTGTTTCAGTCGCGGTGATGACTTTCACCGCCCGGTCGGACATGCGCTGCGCAAGCCCAGCGTCGAACGGCACCCGCTCGGCGTAGATCTCCATCGTGTCGGCATTGAGCGCCGTGAAGATCGCCGGATGCTCGTGCAGTTCGAGATAGGCTTGGTAAATCGCCACTTGCGCGGCATAGATGGGCTTGGCGATGGCCAAGCCCTTTTTCTCCAGCTCGCGCCAGGACTTGTTGCTTAAGGCTTTGCACTCCCAGAGCGCTGGATAGGCAAAGCCCTCGGGGCCAGCGACGATGACGCCGTCGATGTGGCCCTGCAGTCGGCCATCGGCCACCGAGAAGCCGAACTGCTCGCCGTCCGCCTTGCGCGTGCGCAGGTCGAAGCCTGCGCCCCGCAGCCACGCGACCATGCAGTCCTCCATGACGTGGCCACGTTCGAAGATGCGCAGCATCCGGCCATCGGACTCGCGGCCCTGGTCGACGGGTGCTTGCGCGTACTCGAACTGCAGCGCGCGCTCACAGGCCACCCCGAGGCGCGAGGCCCCGAGGTACTGGCGCTCAGACTGGCGGGCGCGGGCCAACTGCAACCCGGCGTCGACCAGGGCGGTGACCTGGCCCGCGATACTCGATGAGGAATTGAAGTCGATCATGGCTTCTTCCCCTTCGGTTCATCCCAAGGCAGGTCGTCCTCCAGATCCGCGAAGGGATTGGCGGCATCAGGTGACAACGGATCAGGCGTGGGCGGCAAGCCCCGCACGGGCGGAAACTTGGTTTCCTCGTGGTGCGCGACCATTGCGTCCGACCAGCAAGTGACGATGGCGTCGATTACCCGCAGAGCTTCGGCTTCGGAGTAGTCGCCCAGCGGCTTGGTGAAGCCGATCTCGCTCGCTGCCTCGCCGAAGGCCTTGAGGCAATGACGCATTGCGGCCAGTTCGACATCAGACGGATCAATCATGGCGACCTCCGTCTTGTCGATGCGACCTTCCTTGGCCCGCTGCCAGTTGCCGTACAGCGCGTGAAATGCGTCCTGGCAGCGACGCGAGCAGAACACCCAGTCGATGGGATAGCGCCGGGGATCGCCCACACTGTGGCGGTTGTCGGTGTGGCCGTAGCCCCGGGCCTGTCGTTTGCAGACCCAGCATTTCATGCCCCCTCCTCGAGTTCATCGAGCAGCAGGCCCAACTGCAGGGCAGCGCCAGCAAAGGCGGCCTCGCAGCGGCGCTTGAAGTCGGGATAGCTCATCGAGCTGCGCGCAATCGCCGTGACCGCGTGAATCTGCGATTCCAAATGCGCGAGTCCCTGATCGGACAGCCACTGGTGATGCTTCTGCGAGATGCCCTTGCGATTGCGGATCTCATCCAGCAGCTCCTCTGGCAGCACCGGCCCGTAGACCCAGCGCAGCGTGATCTGGCCAACGACGTGCGGTGGGTTCTGGTCGTGGCCCTGGTACTTCCAGCCGAACAACCGATAGATGGCGCGGTAGTAGTCCGGGTGGAAGCGGCGCTCCCACGATGCGCAGGACTGGCGCAGCAACTTGGAGATCAGCTCCTGCAGCGCGTCCGGCGCACGGTGGTGCTGGTAGCCCGTGGCCTCGTCGATGAGAGCGACTTCGCCGGTGGTGGCCAGCGCCGAGAGAATCTTTCGGCAGTTGGGGATGATGTGCTGCCGCTTGGCATGCAAACGCCCCTGCAGCGCCGCGTCGATGATGCCCAGCGCCACATCGCTCAGGATGCCCGCCGGGAAGAACGTGCCGATCTGGCCGGACGGCAGGCGCACCTTTGCGTACCCTTTTTTTTCGAATACTGACAATGAGTTAGCGGAAAATTCGCGGATCAAAGCGCCGATTTGCGTACCCGGACTTTTGTCCCGCAGACCCAAGGCACGCGCCAGTTGGCGCTGGACATAGCCGCGCTCGCCGGTGGTGAGCACGACCGCCTCGCAGTCGAGATCTCCGAAATGCACGACGCCGTAGTGGCTGGCAGTGAGCATGGATGCGTTCATGACGGCCTCCCTCACTGTGCCCAGGACGGTTTGCCCGTCACGGGTGCGCGTTGCGTAGCCGAGGTCTGATACGCGGGTGCTGCCTGCGCCGGAGCGCCCGAGGTGCCGCCGCCGGTCTTGGCCTTGGGCGGCACGCCCATGAGCTTGGCGTACTCGGGGTGGTCGGGTTCGACCGCGAGCTTGACCACGTTGCGGTCCTGGCCCTTGGCGTCCTTCTCGATGTCCACGCGGGCCAGAAACTCGATGCCGTCCAGTTCATGGAAGCCCTGGATGCGCCGCGCGGCGGCGGCCTGCGGACTCATGTCCTGCGGGTGGACGTTGCGCGCGCTGTTGAGCACGGCGCGGATGAAGCTGCGGCCCATCTGGCCCCAGGTCGGGCCCTTCTTGGAGTGCAGGCCGATGTTCGACCACATCTTGCGCTTGGCGTAGTCGCCTGCCGTGACCACGAACTCGGCGGCGAGGTAGATCGAGCCGGTCTCGAAGGATTCGGTGGCGTAGCCGCCCGTCCATCCCTGCGACGGGTCGTCATAACCGCCTGGCTTGAGAGTCATGCGCACCGGCACCAGCGTGCCCTTGGGAATGAGGTCGAAGCCCTGTTGCTGTTCCGCATCGTTGAAGTCGTTCCAGTTGGTGGTCATGGCGATTACTCCTGAGATTCGATAGGGGTGGCGGCGCGTGCAGGCGTGGCGGTTGCGCCCGCGCACTTGGCGATCAGCGCGCCGAGATGCGGCGGCTCCAGCAGGTCGAGGCGACCACTGCGGTCTTTGGCCGGAAAGCCGTAGGGGTTGACGGTGTGGGTGACGAACGCGCGGTAGGCGCTACCGTCCTCGGCCTTGATCTCGGCCAGCGTCACGACCTCATCGACGATGCCGGGCAGTTCGAGGGCGGTCTTGCTGCCCTCGATCTGGGGCACGAACACCTTGCGGTTGTAGTCATCGAGGCGTTCGTCGAGGATGGCCACGAACACCACGTTCTTGCCGCGTGCGTGCTGAAGGTGGGTCAGCGCGGCGATCATTTCCTGACCAAGCAGGCCATAGGCTGCGCGCAGGTCTGTCTTGCCGGTGCGGTCGCTGACGGAGCCCGGCTGCGTCTTGCACCACGCGAAGCACTGACGCGAGAGCTGCGTGATCGAGTCGAGGAAGAAGGTCTGGTAGCGGTCGAGTTGCGCCGGGTCGCCAAACTTCTCGACGACGTGGTCGTAGTGCGCCTGCGAGAACGCGGCCTCCGGCGGCAGCGACTTGTCGGGACCCGCGAGGAACACGAAGAAGTCGCGGCTCTCCGGCCACGATGCCGGGCGGATGGTGTCGCCCGGCCAGTCAGCCACGGCAAGATCGCCCGCCTCGATGTCGAGGAACAGCGTGGTGGTCGGGTCGAGGTCCTTGAGCCGGGTGGTCTTGCCAATGCCGGACTTGCCCAGCATCAGCAGCTTCACGCCCTTGCGCTCGGCCATCCGCTCGATAGCGGACACGATGGGGAGCTTTTTCATGCGGCCTCCCCATCGAGCGTCAGGGTGATGACCGGCTTGCCTTCCTCGACCGTGCGGGCAGCCGCGAACTGCTGCTGCAAGGCCTGCGGCCAGTTGCTGTAGCGGGTCTCGGACACCGAAAGCTTGATGTCGATGTAGTCCTCGACCTTGTCGCCCGCAGCGACGATGCGCTCGGCCATCTCCTTGAGGATGATCTGGTTCCAGGTCACCCTTTTGGGGAGTTCGTACTTGATGTGCAGCGCCCCGTCGCGAATGTGGGCGGTGCCGAAATCGCGGCCAGATGCGCGCAGGGCCGCTCGAGCCTGCTCGCCGTACCGCTGGAGCTTGGCGGCATCCAGCTTGGCGCGCAGGTTCTTGAGGTAAGCGACGGCCTCATCGACATTTCGTTCGGCTGCGACGAAGTCGCTGATCGGTAGCGCTGCCAACTGGGGCGTGCTCATGGCCGCGAGGTCGGCTGGGTAGAGGGTCAGTTCTTTCATGACTGACCTCCCTTCACCGGCACACGTTCGGACGTCGAGGCGTAGACGTGGCGTTTCTCGTAATCGAGCACCCCGTTCTCGCCATCGAGGGGGTAGGCCACCTTCTTCGAGAACTTGACGAAAAAGGGGCCCTTTCCCATCCCGCGCCACCTGGTGAGGGTCTTGGGGGACATGCCCCAACGATTGGCGAGCTCGACCTCGCTCAGGAATCGGCGCTGGGACAGCGCCGTGCTTTCAGGGGTGGGCGTCGAACTGAAGCCGACGCCGGAATTGAGGGCCGGTGTTCCACCGGAGCCCCCAGCCAATGCCATGGAATAGGCCATTGCCGTGCTCCTTCCCGCTCAGGGATTCGGGCGCGACCGGTGGCCAGTCCTGTACTGGCCGTTGATGACCGATGCACGCCTTCATCGGGGAAGGCGCTACATCCGGCGTAGCAACAGCTACATTTGGCGTAGCGGAAAATTTTTTTGCTGGACCCTCTGCTACCCGAGGGACGCGATCAGACGGCGTTGCTCATTCCAGTCCAGGGGCACCTTGGCCCGCAGCAGGGCCTCCAAGGACACCGCCCGGGGCAGGCGTCCTTCGTATGCAGCCTGGACAATGTCAGGGGCGAGAAGCGCCAGCCGCAGCAGATCGTTGACCGTGGAACGGTGGATGCACTCCCGCTCGGCAATTTCGGCGCTGCTGGCCACCGTTCCGTTGTCGATCAACTGCTGCCAGTAGATACCGCGTCCCAGCGCCTTGAGCAGTGGGCGATCCTGTTCGGGGGTCAGTACCGGGGTACTGGTGATGGCAATTGGCTGGGTGACGCCTTCCGGGGCAACGATTACCTTTTTGATACCGCGCTTCTTGAAATGGAAGGGCACGAAAGTCGTGATCCGGACACCTCCCCCCTCCAGCGGATGGCGGCGCTCGTGGGGTATGCCATCGCCGATCAGCTTCTTGGACGTGCGGTTCATGGGGTCATCTCCATTTCCAGCAGTTCGCCGCCGATGCTGTCCGCCTGCAACTCACCGGCCAGTTCCCGCCATCCCGACTCGCGCCAGACGATATCGACGCCATCGGAGAGAAGCTGGACGCGCTCGATCAGCAGATTGACCAGCCGCACCTGCTCAGCGGGGAACAAGGCTTTCCAGACCTCTCCGAGACGGCGCATGGCCAGCAAGGTCGTGGGCTCATCGATCTCCGGGTACTTGCTGCGCACCGCGTTCCAGACTCCCTGGATGCTTTCTGGCGACTGGAGCGCCCCCACAATCAGGTTCACCACCACCTCCTCGATTTGGTCGGCCGGGATCATCCCGGTGGCGCTGCTGCGGTAGCCGTAACGGCTGTCTGCCTTGGGGATGTAGTAGCGGTACTTCTTGCCGGATGGCTTCTTGCTGTAAGTGATGTGGTATTTGCCGCCATCAGGGCCGAACATCAGGCCACGCAACAAGGCATCGGTCTTGTGCCGGGTCTGGGTCTTGCCCATGCGCTGATGGGCATCTTCGGCAAGGATGGCCTGCACTCGGTCCCACAGCTGGCGCGTGATGATGGGCTCGTGTTGCCCGGCAAACACCGCTCCCTTGTGGCGAATTTCGCCGACGTAGATCGGGTTGCGCAGTACCTTGGAGATGTACTTCTTGTCCATTGGCGTGCCGTTACGCACGCAGCCATCCTTCAGGCGGTTGGGCTTGGTGGTGATTCCCTCCAAGGCCATTTCGCGGACGATGTCTGTGATGGAGCGTGTCTCGGTAAATCGCATGAAGATTCGCCGGATGACCTCCGCATCTTTTTCCACAACAACGAGCTTGCGGTCTCTGACCTCGTAGCCCAGCGGCGTGTATCCCCCCATCCATAGACCCTTGCGCTTGCTGGCGGCGATCTTGTCGCGGATGCGCTCGCCGGTGACCTCGCGCTCGAACTGGGCGAAGGACAGCAAGATGTTCAGCATCAGCCGCCCCATCGACGTGGTGGTGTTGAATTGCTGTGTCACCGACACGAACGACACCTTGTGGCGCTCGAAGAGCTCCACCAGCTTGGCGAAGTCGGCCAGGCTGCGTGTCAAGCGGTCGATCTTGTAGACGACCACAATGTCGATCTGGTCGGCCATGATGTCGGCCATCAGCCGTTTCAATGCCGGGCGTTCCATGTTGCCGCCTGAGTAGCCGCCGTCGTCGTAGTCATCGGCGACCGGCAACCAGCCCTCGGCACGCTGGCTCACGATGTAGGCATGGCCTGCTTCGCGCTGGGCATCAAGAGAGTTGAAGGATTGATCCAGGCGCTCGTCGGTGGAGACACGGGTGTAGACGGCGCAGCGCTTTTTGGTCACAACGCTATTCATTTCCCGCCTCCTCGCCGCTTGTTCTTGATAAGCCCAAAAAACAGGGGGCCCGACCACTGGGTGCCGGTGATGTGGCGGGCAACGGCTGACAGGCTTTTGAACCGGCGGCCTTCGTATTCGAAAGATCCGTCTGCCAGCGCGGTGACGCGATGTTCGCGGCTGTCAAACTCCCGCACCAACACAGTGCCGGGGATGACCTGAACTTCGACGCCGCGCTGCGTCTTGATCTTGGATTGGGCTTCGCCAATCCGCGCCATTTGTTTTTGGACAAGTAGCGTAGTGCACAGCGCTTCCTCTTGAATTTTGTAGGCGACGCGGCCTTCGACATAAGCCCGGTTATGGTGCGGCGGTCGCTGCGGGAAATACTTGTCCCAGATAGCCCACAGAGCTTTCATGGGCAGCTTCGGCAGATTAGCGATTTGCGCCGCCAGCGAGAGGGGTGTTGCGGGTGCGTTCATTTCAAAACTCCTTTTGTAGAGGGGTTCGTATGAACGCGCTCGGGTGCCGAGAAGCCAAGAGGAATGTCGCCATCTTTGGGGCGCGTGGAATGCAAGCGCGCGATGGCGGTTGCGATGATTTCCGCGGCCTCGCGCGCCCGTTGGCGAGGGGACATCAATTCAGGGAGTGTTTGTTCGACGGTCATTTCGGTAGCCAGTAAAGTTGTCAGACCGTTACGAAGAATATGCACACAGGGCGGTCGGGGTATCCCGTTTCAGCGTGCATCAGATAGGGAGAGCGAGATTTCGAGGAGATTTTTCTGGGCGACGTTGATCGCCCTGGCTGCGTGGAGTGCCAGCGCGGAGACCATCACGGGCAGAGTGGTTGGCGTGGCCGACGGGGACACGGTCACCGTGCTTGATGCTGATAGGACGCAGCACAAGATCAGGGTGGCTGGGATCGATGCGCCGGAGAAGAATCAGGCGTTCGGGCAGAGATCCAAGGCGTCAATGTCCGACCTCGTATTCGGCAAAGACGTCGTCGTGATGAGCAGCAAGCGCGACCGCTACGGGCGGCTCGTGGGCAAGGTGCTAGTCGCCGACCCCTCCTGCGCCGCAAGCACGTGTCCGAAGACACTCGACGCAGGGCTGGCCCAGATCACAGCTGGGATGGCTTGGTGGTACCGGCAGTACGCACAGGAGCAGTCCGCCGAGGATGCCGGTGCCTACGAGTTCGCCGAACAGGAGGCGCGCGGCCGCCACGCCGGACTGTGGCGCGATGCCGATCCGATAGCTCCTTGGGACTGGCGCCGCGCCTCGCGCCCGTAGTCAGACCAGAGATTTTCTGCGTTGGGTCGCCTCCATTGACCTGATGTTCATCAGGTCATATATTCTCGAAATCGGCGAGGAGGAATGCCATGAGCAAGCACAAGACAGAAGGCATCACTGAGCCGCAGACCAGAACGCTGAGGGCGATTTGCCAAATCTTCGACAGCACAGGCCTGCCGCCTACCGTCAAGGAGTTGGCCGACGCGCTGGGCATCAGCCACGCCAGCGCCCATGAACAGATCGCGCAGTTGGTACGCAAAGGGTATTTGAGGAAAGAAGAAAAAAAAGCCCGGAGCATCGTGATCGTGAAACGGCACGAGTGATCGCGATGTACTGATCTCAACAAGGGGAATCCTGAATGGGGCACGTTCGGCTCGGGGTACTGCCAAGGACGAAAGCGTGGAAGGAGGTCGTCGGCCTGATCGCCGCTGGCGCAGACGTGTCCCAAGTTGCCAACGCCACCATCGCCGCCGCAGAAAAGGCGTTCTCGTTCGTGATGGATGACAAGGGGTACACGGAGGCCGTGTGGCTGATGACGCAATTGGCCATTGCCGCCAAAAAGGATGATCTCTACGCCCATCTTCGATCCGTCGGCATTTCCTTGCCTGACGACGCAACACTGCCCGATGTGACGGCGAGTCTCACCGAGGCCTTGGATCGTGCCGTCGACCATTCCCGCAGGCGCTCCGATCTTGCCGAGATCGCCGGACGCGCGCTGGTCGGCGCGGTGGCCGACGCGCTTCAGCCCCACTTTAACGGTCTATTCCCAAACGACAAGGACACGATGCGCGCGGCGCTTTCCAAACTCGGAACGCAAAAGGAATTCGGCGATCTGTCGCGTTCGTTCTTCGACCGGCTGGCCAACCAGAGCCTCCAATATTTCCTGTCCAAGACGCTGGCGACCCATGTGGGTGAAGGAATGCGCTTTGCGACGATGAACCAGAAAGCGCTTTTCGATCACGCGCTGAGCACGCATACGTGGGAAGCATCGGTGATCGTTCGAGATTTCTCGTCCCAATGGTTTTCCAAACACCGCTACGAGGAAGGCGGTGACATTTCAAGAAAATCGTCCGACGGCTTTGCTGGCTTCGCGCTGAAGAAGATGAAGGATGAATTGAAGTTGGGGGCGCGCACCAGTGCAAACTAAGAAATTCGTCATTTGCGGAAACGCCTCGGCCAAGGGAATCAGCGACGATCCGAAGAACGAAATTCGCCTTCGGCTCTCTGGCGTGAAAGGAGAAGGCAACGTCACGCTGCGCATCGAGGACATCCACAGCAAGATGTTCGGCAGCGTGCCGACCAGGTTCCACGACCTGCTGGAGATCGCTACCTACGTCTACAGCGCCGATCAGGTGATTCTGCGCGGTGCGGACGATGTCGATAGCTTCGGCGATGGCTGGCGGCGCGACCTGCATTTCGTCGTGCCGGTGCGCAATCCGGATTTCTGGAACGGCGAGGAGGTGAAGAACGCGCTCACCTCGACGCTGGACTTCCTCTCGGACGACAACTACGCGTTCAGCTTCGTCAAGCTGGAACAGGATCATTCGTTCCAGGACTACCTGGAGTTCAACGACGCACAGACCATGTATGGCAAACCGGAGCAGGTGGTGATGTTTTCCGGTGGTTTGGACTCACTGGCAGGCGCGCTGGACGAAGTGCTGGGCCAGAGGCGGCGTGTGGTGCTGGTCACGCACAAGGCCACGCCCAAGCTCAACACCCGGCACAAGACGCTTCAAGAGCTGCTGGCGCAGAAAGCGGGAGACAACGCGCCGCATCAGATCAGCGTGCGCGTTCACAAGAAGAAGCCGCTGAACCGGGAATACACGCAGCGCAGCCGCTCGTTCCTGTTCGTCTCGATTGGCGCGACCATCGCCAAGATGCTCGGCCTGAGCAGCGTGCGCTTCTACGAAAATGGCGTGATCAGCCTGAATCTGCCGGTGTGCGCTCAAGTGGTCGGCGGCCGCGCCACCCGGACAACGCACCCCAAGGTGATGAAGGGTTTCCAGGACATCATCACACTGGTGGCTGAAGCGCCATTCACGGTCGAGAACCCGTATATCTGGAAGACCAAGGCCGAAGTCGTCGAACAGATCGTCAAGCTGGGCTGCGCCGACCTCATCAAGCACTCGATGACCTGCACCCACACGTGGGAGATGACGAATCAGCACACCCACTGCGGCCTATGCTCGCAATGCATCGACCGGCGTTTTGCGGTCATCGCCGCCAAGGCCGACCAGTACGATCCGATTGAGCATTACAAGACGGACGTGTTCACGCAGAGCCGGAACAAGGACGACGACAAGATCATGTCCGCATCCTACTTGGAGCGGGCCAACCAAGTGAGCTCGCTGGAGAACGTAGGGCAGTTCCTCGCCAAATACGCCGAGGTGAATCGGGTGCTGCGCTTCCTTGGCGGAAGCACTGCACAGGCTGCCCAGCTCGTTTTCGATCTCTACAAGCGGCACGCCAGCGAGGTGAACGCCGCGTTAGACGAGATGGTTCGCCGCCATGCCACGGCGATCCGGGAGCGCACCATGCCGGGCGATGCCTTGCTGCGCACCGTACATGAATCCGCATCGGTGATCTCGGTGCCAACGGTGTCGCCGAAGGAAAAGCAGCCAGATAACTTCTTTCGCAAGCGCGGAGGCGGTTGGGAGGCTCGGTTCAATCGAGGGAACACGATCAATATCATAGGCGTGGACAAGGGCGCGGAATACATCAACCTGCTGCTGGCGCATCCGGATCGGGAGGCATCTGTCTATGAAGTCGTTTGCGGCTATGCGCTGGGCGTCGCCGATCACGCGAATTCCGGGCTGGAGCACGATGACATTGAAGATGGTTTTCAGGTGACGACCGGAGCACCGCTGGGCAACGCGGGAGTCGTGGTGGACAGGAAGGCAGTCGAGCAATATCGAGCCAAGTACCAGTCGCTGGTTACCGAGAAGGCGGAAGCCGAGCAAGACGGCGATCACCAGCGTGTGGAGGAAATTGAGGACGAGATGGCCCAGATCGCTGATGCGATCACGGCAGGTGTCGGCAAGGGCGGCAAGCTTCGCAAGGCTGGCGACAAACGGAAAAACGTCCGGGACGCCTTCCGCAACGCCGTCAACCGGGCGATCAAGCAGATTGAGAAATGGGACAAGCCGCTGGCTGAACACCTGAAGGCCAGCATCAAATTTGGCAACGAGGTCGTCTACCGGCCCGGGGTGCCCATCACCTGGGATGTCCGCCCCATTGTGAATGAGTAGCCCTGTCCGGGGCGGGTCGCCTGCGTGAAGGCGGCTTCCGTGCCGAACAGGCCGCCGCAAACCCGCGCCAATGCAGGGCCGGGTGCGAAGTCCCCCTTCGCAGAAACAGAGAATAGGCGGGCACTGAGAACGAAAAGCCACCCGAAACGGGGCTGTCCAGGCCGGTGGCGTCCGTCGCAGCGAGGCGCGAACCCGCGCCAAAACTGGCGTTCCGGGCAGAAAAAAACCCAACCGAGAGCGGTTGGGTTTTGAGTAAGTGGTGGAGCTGAGGGGAATCGAACCCCTGACCTCTGCAGTGCGATTGCAGCGCTCTCCCATCTGAGCTACAGCCCCGGTGGGCGCGGATAATGGTGGGGGCGGGTGGGGTTGTCAAGCACTTCGTCGCGCCCTTTCACTTTTGCCGTCAGAGACCCGAACCACCCGCCGGCCTTGCGCGATCTGCCCCCAGGCCTTACGTTTTTCGCGAGCATTTCCAACGCGGAGCGGTTGTACGTCCATGGATGTCGTTCTCGGGCCCCTGCTGCAGGTCGTGAGCATCGCGCTCAATCTCTATCTCTGGGCGCTCATCATCTCGGCGGTGATGAGCTGGCTCGTGGCGTTCAACGTCATCAACACCCACAACCGCTTCGTCTACACCGTGGGCGACTTCCTGCATCGCATCACCGAGCCGGCCCTGCGGCCGATCCGGTCGGTGGTGCCGGTGATGGGCGGCGTCGACCTGTCGCCCATGGTGCTGATCCTCATCATCATCTTCCTGCAGGGCGTCATCGGCCGCCTCGCCTACTCGCTCTGACCGCCATGAACGTGCCGGTGGCCGGGCTGCCGCTGCAGGCCGTCGCCGACGGGGTGCGGCTGGCGGTGCGGCTGACGCCCAAAGCGTCGCGAAACGCCGTGCAGGGGCTTGCCCTGGAGGCCGACGGCGGCCACGTGCTGAAGGTGGCGGTCACCGCGGTGCCCGAGAACGGCAAGGCCAACGAGGCGTTGATCAAGCTGCTGGCAAAGGAGTGGAAGCTGCCGAAGACGGCCTTCACCCTGGTGGCCGGCGCCACCGACCGCCGCAAGACGCTGCACATCGCCGGCGATCCGGCGGCGCTGGCGGCGCATCTGGCGGAAAGGATCATCGGCCATGGCTGAAGCCCTGCTCATCGACGGCCGCGACGACGCGGAAGACCTGCGCGATGCGGTCGGCAAGCGGGTGCGGGAGATCCGCGACACCCGCAAGCTGCGCCCGGGCATCGCCCTCATCCGCGTCGGCGACAAGGGCGAGACCAAGGTGATGCTGGACGAGCGCGAGGCCTGGGCCCGCGACGTCGGCTTCACCGTCAACCGCCACGACATGCCGGCCGAGACCACCACCGACGAGCTGCTGCTGGTCATCGAGGGCATGAACGACGACACCGCCATCAACGGCGTGCTGCTGCTGGAGCCGCTGCCGCGCCACATCGACCTTCCGCGGGTGCGCCGCGCCATCCAGGCGGAGAAGGACGTCGACGGCCAGCACCCCCGCAACATGGGCGAGATGATCACCGGCGGCACCGGGCTGCTGCCCAGCATCCCCCTGGCGGTGCGCCACATCCTGCGCCACCAGCACGGCCGCGACCTGGCAGGCATGACGGCGGCGGTGATCGGCCGCTGCGCCGTGGTCGGCTCGCCGGTGGCGCAGCTGCTGACCCTGGCCGACTGCACCGTCACCCTGATCCATTCGCGCAGCCGCGATCCCAAGGCGGTGACCCGCCAGGCCGACATCGTGGTCAGCAGCATCAACCGGCCGGAGGCCATCCGGGCCGACTGGATCCGCCCCGGCGCCACCGTCATCGATACCGGCCGCCACCGGGTGCAGCGGCCGGACGGCAACGTCGAGCAGGTGGGCGACTGCCGCCGCGCCGACATGCTGCAGGTGGCCGGCGCCTATGCCGACCGCTTCACCGCCGTCGGGCCGCTCGGCATCGGCATGCTGCTGCGCAACACCCTGCTGGCCTGCTGCCGCCAGCACCGCCTGGACATGAAGCTGGCCGACTGCGGCGTCTGAGGCCGCCGGCGCCCCAGCGCAGACGGCGGCATGCCCGATGGCGATGGCCGGGATCGCAGAGTGGCTCTGGCCCCGGCAGCGGAGTCGGGCCATGATTTCCGCCGTTTTCCTGCGCCCGGAACCGCCATGCCGTCCCTCCTGCAGCGTCTGCTGCGGCCGTTCGATGCCCTGCCGCAGCAACTGTCCCACAACGTGCGCGGCGCCCTGTGGATGATGGCCAGCTCGGTCGCCTTCGGCTTCATGGGGGCGGGGGCGAAGCTGTCGGGCGGCGACCTGCACGGGTTCGAGGTGGCCTTCTTCCGCTGCGTGTTCGGCTTCGTCGCCCTGATGCCCTTCCTGCCGTGGCGCGACATGGGCTCGGTGCTGGTCACCCACCGGCCGGGGCTGCATGTGCTGCGGGCGCTGTTCGGCTCGGCCACCATGCTGTGCATCTTCTACGCCATCGCCAACATGGAACTGGCGGCGGCGACGGCGCTGGCCTATGCCCGGCCGCTGTTCCTCATCGTGCTGGCGGTGCTGTTCCTGGGCGAGGCGGTGCGCTGGCGGCGGTGGGCGGCGACCGCCTGCGGCTTCGTCGGCGTGCTGCTGATCCTGCGGCCCGACACCGGCGACCTCAACGCCGCCGCCTGGGCGGCGGTGGCGGCGGCCTTCCTGATGGCCTGCGTCATCACCCTCATCAAGCGCATGGCGGCGACGGAAGGGCCGCTGACCATGCTGACGTGGTTTTCCATCGCCTCCATCATCGTCACCGGCATTGCCTCGCTGCCGCACTGGAAGACGCCCGATGCCGGAGTGCTGGCGGTGCTGGCCGGGGTGGGGGCGCTCGGCACCATGGGGCAGTACTTCGCCCTGCGCGCCTACCGCTTGGCCGACACCACCATCGTGGTGCCCTTCGACTACTTCCAGATCCCCATCGCCTGGGCGCTCGGCTTCCTGATGTTCGCCGAGCAGCCGAGCTGGATGACCCTGGTGGGGGCGCTGATCATCGCCGCCTCCACCCTCTACATCCTGCTGCGCGAGGCACGGGTGAAGCAGGCGCCGCCGCCGCACGATGCCTCCCGCCCGACGTGATCTTTCGGTTCGGGGGCGAATCTGGTATGCAAACCATCCTCATCTTCTGTGCAAAAAATACCGGGAGGAATACATGAACGTCCAAGGGCAGGCCGCCATCGTCACCGGCGCCGCTTCCGGCCTCGGCCGGGCCACCGCCGCGGCGCTGGCCGCCGCCGGCGCCAAGGTCACGCTGCTCGACCTCAACGAGGACAAGCTGACCGCCGCGGCGCGCGAGATCGGCGGCCTGGCCGCCGTCTGCGACGTCACCGACGCCGCCTCGGTGAAGGCCGCCATCGCCAAGGGGCGCGAGGCGCACGGCCCGGCCCGCATCGCCGTCAACTGCGCCGGCGTCGTCCACGGCGCCCGCATCGTCGGCAAGGAAGGGGCCATGGACCTGGGCGCCTTCTCCCGCGTCATCCAGATCAACCTGATCGGCACCTTCAACGTCATGTCGCAGGCCGCCGCCGACATGGTGGGCCTCGACCCGCTGGAGGAAGGCGAGCGCGGCGTCATCGTCAACACCACCTCGGTCGCCGCCTTCGAGGGCCAGTTCGGCCAGGCCGCCTATGCCGCCTCCAAGGGCGGCGTCGCCTCGCTGACCCTGCCGGCGGCGCGCGAATTCGCGCCCAAGGGCGTGCGCGTCATGTGCATCGCGCCGGGCATCTTCGAGACGCCGATGTTCGAGGGCCTGCCGCCGGACGTGCTCGACAGCCTGCTGGCCAAGACCCTGTTCCCGAAGCGCCTGGGCAAGGCCTCGGAATACGCCGACCTGGTGCTCTCCATCTGCGGCAACCGCATGCTGAACGGCACCGTCATCCGCCTGGACGGCGCCATCCGGCTGGAGCCGCGCTGAGTCGCGCCGCCACGGCCGGCAAAAATCCTGGCAAGGGGCGCCCGCAGCGGGCGCCCCTTCGCCTTATGGGGTAATGGTTGAGCCCGTTTGGCGTATTCTCGCCACAGAGCTGTTGCTGCTGCGCAACAGGTGTGGGGAAAACGCTGCGACGGTGGCAGCGGAACCCGCTCCAACCCGTTCCAGAACTTGATTTCTGCGCCGGTTGGGGCACACCCTAGCGCCAGAACATCGCGCCCTACGTGGCCCATGCCGCTTTCCCCTGTGGCAGCCACGACACGGTTCAGGATTGAAAGAAGGAAGGTCCGCGTCATGAAGCGCTCCCTCGCCCTCGCTGCCAGCGTCATCGCCCTTGCGGTCGCTGCCGGCGCGCCCGCCCTGGCTCAGAACCAGGGCCCGTACATCTCCCTCGGCGGCGGCTACGTCATCCCCGAGAACTCCGACCTTGACGGCACCGGCGGCGCCGGCGATGCCACCGTGCGCTTCGAGGACGGCTGGGCCGCCATGATCGCCGGCGGTTACGCCTGGGGCAACGGCCTGCGCACCGAGCTGGAATTCAGCTACCGCGACAACGACGTGGATCGCGTGACCCCGGGCGTCGGCGGCAGCGGCTCCATCAACGCCCTGGCCGGCATGGCCAACGTGCTGTACGAATTCGACTTCGGCATCGGCCTGAAGCCGTACCTGGGCGCCGGCCTCGGCTTCGCCCGCGTGGAAGCGGAAAACATCCGCAACGCCACCGGCGGCTTCACCGATGACGGCGACACCTCGTGGGCGTGGCAGGGCATTGCCGGTGCCGCCTACGGCATCACCGACAACGTCGACCTGACCCTGGACTACCGCTACTTCCAGGCGCCGGACCTGTCGCTGAACAACGGCGTCGGTTCCTACGACACCGAGTACGAAAACCACACCATCATGGTTGGCGTGCGCTACACCTTCGGCGCCCCGCCGGCTCCGCCGCCGGCCCCGGCCGCCGCTCCGGCCCCGGCGCCGCAGGCTGAACCGGTCGCCCAGCGCCCGGCCGCCCGCGACTATCTGGTGTTCTTCGAGTTCGACCGCTCGAACCTCACCCCGGAAGCCCAGTCGGTGCTGAACCAGGCCGCCTCCTCGGCCCGCAACGCCACCCCGACCGTGATCAACGTCACCGGCCACGCCGACCGCTCGGGTCCGGACGACTACAACATGCGTCTGTCCATGCGCCGCGCCGAGGCCGTCGCCACCTACCTGGAAAGCCAGGGCGTGCCGCGTAACCTGATGTCGATCGCCGCCGAAGGTGAGTCGCAGCCGCTGGTCCCGACCGCCGACGGCGTGCGCGAGCCGCAGAACCGTCGCGTCATGATCCGCATCCAGTAAGGACGCGGGCGCACCTCCGCGGTGCACTCAGAGCAGGAAACGGCGCCGGAGCAATCCGGCGCCGTTTTCCTTTGGCGCCGCCGCCGCCCCCTGCGCCCTCGGTGAGCCGGTTGCCGCCCTTGCTCTCGGCGGTGGCGGCGCGCACATTGGAGGCCATGACCGGCAGCGAGCGGATATCCCCCATGAGCGACGGAACGGCAGGCCCGCGCGGCCCGGTGGTGGAGCGTGTGCCCGATGGCGACGAACGCCCCCGCCTGATCTGCGAGGACTGCGGCTTCATCGCCTACGAGAACCCCAAGATCATCGTCGGCGCCGTCGCCACCTGGGGCGACCGTTACCTGCTCGCCCGCCGCGCCATCGAGCCGCGCAAGGGGTTCTGGACCATCCCGGCCGGCTTCATGGAACTGAACGAGACCACCGAAGCCGGCGCCGCCCGCGAGGTGTGGGAGGAAGCGCGGGCGCGGGTGACGGTTGGGCCGCTGCTCGGCCTCTACAGCCTCACCCACATCAGCCAGGTGCACCTCATCTATCGCGCCGAGATGCTGGACGCCGACCACGGGCCGGGGCCGGAAAGCCTGGAGGTGGCGCTGCTGGCGTGGGACGAGATCCCATGGCACGACCTCGCCTTCCCCTCCGTCGCCTGGGCGCTGGAGGCCCACCGCCGCCAGCACGGCCGCCGCGACTTCGCGCCCGAGCCGGCGCCGGAGCGTCCGCGGGCACCGGAGTGACCGCCCGGCGCCCTTTGTCCCGGTCGCGCTACACCTTTGCACGGCTTGGCGGGATAGACCGAACGTCGTAGACCGGAGCCATGCTGAAGCAGAGCGTCATCGACTCGATGGTCCCGCCGCTGCGGGAACTTTACGCGCTGTGGCAGGCTCTCGGCTGGGACCGCGGGCTGCCGCTGGCGGCCGACATGCTGCGCGTCGATCTGGCGCGCTGGCGGGCCAATGCGGTGATCATCGAACGGCGCGACGGCACCTACTGGTACCGCTGGTACGGCCCGGCCCTGCGGGCGGCCTTCCACACCGACCTGACCGGCCTGGCGCTCGACGCCATCCCCGAGCACATCCTGCCCGCCGGCCAGCGCCAGCTGATCGAATACGAGTTCGGGACGGCGCTGGAGCGGCGCAGCCCGGTGTGGCGCAGCTACAAGGCCCAGTTCGACGGCACCGAGCAGGTCTGGCAGCGGCTGGTCCTGCCGGCGGCCCCGGCGGAGGGCGAGCCGGTGAGCCACATCCTCATCGTCGCCGCCCGGGTGGAAACGCCGCCGGTGACGGTGAAGCGCATCCCCACCTTCAGCTGAGGCCGGCGAAGGCCGCCATGTGGAAGGCCGCCTGCTCGGGCGCGTAGGGCCGGTGAGGGCTGTTCAGCAACACGGGCCGCCCCCAGGGGGAGCGGCCCACGTCCGTGTCGTGGCGTGCGGCCTGGGATCAGGCGGCGCTGCCCTGCTTGGAGGCCCGCTTGCGCTCGTTCGGGTCGAGGAACTTCTTGCGCAGGCGGATCGCCGACGGGGTGACTTCCACCAGTTCGTCGTCCTGGATGTAGGCCAGGGCGTCTTCCAGCGTCATCCGGCGCGGCGGCGGCAGCAGGATGGCGTCGTCCTTGCCGGCGGCGCGGACGTTGGACAGCTTCTTGGCCTTCTGGACGTTCAGTTCCAGGTCGCCGGTCTTGGTGTGCTCGCCGACGATCATGCCGCCGTAGACCTTGGTGCCCGGCGTGATGAACTGCGGGCCGCGGTCGAGCAGGTTGAACAGCGCATAGGCCACGGCGTCACCGGCGTCGGTGGCGATCAGCACACCGTTGCGGCGGCCTTCGATCGGGCCCTTGTAGGGGGCGTAGCCGTGGAACAGGCGGTTCATGATGCCGGTGCCGCGGGTGTCGGTCAGGAACTCGCCGTGGTAGCCGATGAGGCCGCGCGACGGGGCGTGGAAGACGATGCGGATCTTGCCGCCGCCGGACGGCCGCATCTCGGTCATCTCGGCCTTGCGCAGGGCCATCTTCTCGACGACGGTGCCCGAGAACTCTTCGTCGACGTCGATGACGACCTCTTCGATCGGCTCCATGCGCTGGCCGTTCTCTTCCTTGAACAGCACGCGCGGGCGCGAGATGGACAGCTCGAAGCCTTCGCGGCGCATGGTCTCGATCAGCACGCCGAGCTGCAGTTCGCCGCGGCCGGCGACCTCGAAGGCGTCCTTGGCTTCGGTTTCGCTGACGCGGATGGCCACGTTGCCTTCCGCTTCGGCCATCAGGCGGGCGCCGATGACGCGGCTGGTCACCTTGTCGCCGTCCTGGCCGGCCAGCGGGCTGTCGTTGACCGAGAAGGTCATGGCCAGCGTCGGCGGGTCGATCGGGTGCGACGGCAGCGCTTCGTTCACTTCCGGCACGCACAGGGTGTCGGCGACGGTGGCCTTGGTCAGGCCGGCGATGGCGATGATGTCGCCGGCCTCGGCTTCCTCCACCGGCACCCGCTGCAGGCCGCGGAAGGCCAGGATCTTGGAGGCGCGGCCCTGTTCCAGCAGCTTGCCGTCGCGGCCGAGCGCCTTGATCGGCTGGTTGACCTTGATGCGGCCGGTGGCGATGCGGCCGGTGAGGATGCGGCCGAGGAAGTTGTCCGACTCGAGCGTCGTCGCCAGCATGGAGAACGGCGCGTCGAGATCGCGCTTGGGCGCCGGGACGTGGTTGACGATCAGCTCGAACAGCGGCGTCAGGTCCTTCGGCGTGTCGTTCTCCAGGTCGCGTACGGCCCAGCCGTCACGGCCGACGGCGAACAGGGTCGGGAAGTCCAGCTGCTCGTCGTTGGCGTCGAGGGTGCTGAACAGGTCGAACACCTCGTCATGCACCTCGTGCGGGCGGGCGTCCTGGCGGTCGACCTTGTTGATGACGACGATGGGGCGCAGGCCCAGCTTCAGCGCCTTCGACAGCACGAACTTGGTCTGCGGCAGCGGGCCTTCGGCCGAGTCGCACAGCAGCACGACGCCGTCCACCATCGACAGGATGCGCTCCACCTCGCCGCCGAAGTCGGCGTGGCCCGGCGTGTCGACGATGTTGATGCGGGTGCCCTGCCAGTCGACGGAGGTGCACTTGGCGAGAATGGTGATGCCGCGCTCACGCTCCAGGTCGTTGGAGTCCATGGCGCGTTCGGCCACCTTCTGGTTCTCGCGGAAGGTGCCGCTCTGCTTCAGCAGGGCGTCGACGAGGGTGGTCTTGCCGTGGTCGACGTGGGCGATGATCGCGATATTGCGGAGGTTCATGACTTTCCAATCTGCGTCCGCGCCGACCGACGGAAGGGCCCTACGCCAGTTCCGTTGCCAGCAGCGTCTTCAAGGGGACGTCCGGCCGGGCGCCCATGTGGCTGATGATCTCGGCCGCGCATCGGCTGGCCAGATGGCCGCTCTCGGCCAGCGACTTGCCGCGGGTATACCCGAAAAGGAACCCCGAAGCATAGAGGTCACCGGCGCCCGTCGTATCGACAAGGCGTGCCGGCGGATGCGCGTCCACCACGAAGCTGTCCTGACCGTTTACGATCACGCTGCCCTTGGCGCTGCGTGTCAGACAGGCGATTTCGACATGCTCCCGCACCTGACGGGCGGCGGCGTCGAAGCTGTCGGTCCGGTAGAGCGACATGATCTCCGCCTCGTTGGCGAACAGGATATCCACCAGTCCTTCCGTCAGTTCAAGAAATTCCTCGCGATGACGGTCGACACAGAAGGAATCCGACAGCGACAGGGCGACCTTGCGGCCGGCTTCCTGGGCGGCGAGGCAGGCGCGGACGATGGCGTCCTTGGCCAGCGGCGCGTCCCACTGGTAACCCTCCACATAGGTCACCTCGGCGCTGGCGATCAGGTCCTCGTCGATATCGGCGGGCGCCAGCCGGGTGCAGGCGCCAAGATAGGTATTCATCGTCCGCTGCGCATCGGGGGTGACGAGAATAAGGCAGCGGGCGGTGGGCACGCCCTCGGCGGCGGCCAGCACCGGGGTGTCGTAATGCACGCCGATGGCGGAAATGTCGTGCCGGAAGACGCGGCCCAGGGTGTCTTCGGCGACCTTGCCGATGAACGCCGGGCGGCCGCCCAGCGAGGCGATGCCGGCCACCGTGTTGGCCGCCGAGCCGCCGCTGCTTTCAATGGCCGGACCCATGGCGGCATAGATGCCCTCCGCCTTGGCGCCGTCGATCAGGACCATCCCGCCCTTGGGCATGCCGTGGGTCGCGAGGAAGGCATCCTCGGCGTTCGCCAGCACGTCGACAATGGCGTTCCCGATGCCAACGACATCGAAGCGGGTGTCGGCCATACCTGAAAGTCCCCTGTCTTGTCCGTGTTGATTAGATCCGGAGTCGTGGCGCGCAGTATAACGCCTGTCCTAAGGCGCACAAGAGCGGCACAAGGCGGGCGCGCATTCGTCGCTCCGTCGTCATACTCAGGATAGGTGACGCTGCCAAGGATGCCGCGCTGCTTGCACGGCGTCGCTGCCGCTGGCACGGTGGCGGCATGACCCGCACCCCTGGTGACGACGAAACCGACGACGACAGCCAGGCCGGCTCCGCCTTCGCGGCGGAGGTTGGGCGGGTGGTCTATCCCGACGTGCCGGAGGACCGGCGCGCCCTCGACCTGCGCATCGCCGCCACCTACGACTGGACCTTCGGCCTGCACGGCGCCCGCCCGCGGGCGGTGCTGTGGAGCAACGGCCGCGGCCAGCGCCTGCGGTTCCGCCAGCTGGCGCGGCTGTTCGGGCCGGAGGTGCGGCGCGGCGGCCTGTTCCGGGCGCCGCAGGGGGCGGTGCGCATCAACGACCTCGGCTGCGGCTACGGTGCCCTGTTCGGCTGGCTGCGGCGCAACCGCTGGCTGGCGGCGGACGCGTCCTATGTCGGCTACGACCTCTCCCCCCGGCTGATCGAGGCGGCGCAGCGCCGCTTCCCCGATCCCCGAGCCAGCTTCTACCTGTCCGGCGAGGCGACGGAGGAGGCGGACTATTCCTTCGCCTCCGGCACCTTCGGCCTCAAGCTCGACCAGTCGCCGGAGGCCTGGCGGGAGCATTGCCGCGGCGTGCTGCGCCAGCTGTGGGGGCAGAGCCGGCGCGGCCTCGGCTTCAACATGCTCGACCGCCGCGGCCGCAAGGGGCGGCCCGACGACGGCTCGCTGTTCTATGCCGATGCCGAGGAATGGGCCGCCTTCGCCGCCGACGGCCTGGGCGCCCGCGTCGAGCTGCTGACCCATTACACGCCGCACGACTTCACCGTCCTGGCGTGGCGGTAATGCCCCCGTAACACGTGGGCTGTTGCCTGCCTTCGCGGTTTGCGTATGCTTCTTCCCTATCAAAAAATACATCAGGGAGGATCTTCGTATGCCTTACAAGACGATCGTCGTCCATCTCGACACCACCGAGCGCTGCGCCAAGCGGGTGGCCATGGCGCTGGGCATCGCCCGCCAGCATGGCGCCACCCTGCACGGCTGCTTCGCCCAGACCGACCCGCACGTGTCGATGATCGACCCGCTGCACCGCGCCAGCGACCGCCTGAAGACGGCGTTCGAGGAGGTCACCGCCCAGGTGCGCGCCGAGGCCGAGGCGGCCGGCGTGGCGGTGCGGTTCTCCATGTCGCCGCTGATCACGGCGTCCAACGTCATCCACTACTTCGTGCGCGCCGCCCGCCACGCCGATCTGGCGGTGGTCGGCCAGTTCGACCGTGACGCCGGCAAGGGCATCGTGCCCGAGGACATGACCGAGCAGGTGGTGCTGAACGCCGGCCGGCCGGTGCTGGTGGTGCCCTATGCCGGCGAGTTCCCGCGCTGGAACGACCACGTGATGGTGGCCTGGAACGCCGGCCGCGAGGCCGCCCGCGCCATGTCCGATTCCCTGCCGCTGCTGGCGACGGCGCACAAGGTGAGCGTGATGGTGGTGCGCGGCAAGGGCGACTCGGAAGCGGATTCGCCGGGCTACAAGGACGAGGACGTGCAGCACTTCCTGGCCGCCCACGGCATCGCCAGCGACCTGCGCTCGGCGGTGGCGACGGAGATCGGCATCGTCGACATGCTGCTCAACCGCGTCTCCGACGAGGCGGCCGGCATGCTGGTGATGGGCGCCCATGGCCACTACGGCTTCCCGCATATCCTGCGCGGCGGCGTGACGCGGGAAATGCTGCGCCACATGACCGTGCCGGTGCTGCTCAGCCACTGAGGCGGCCGGGCGACGGAGGGGGCGCGGCCGCTGCCGTCGCCCCGTCCCGCCCCGCTTCCGTCCTCGTCCTCGTCCCGCCGGCTCAGTCGAGCTGGAAGGTCAGCGTCTTCAGGTAGGCGGTTTCCGGCAGCGCCGGGTGGACCGGATGGTCAGGCCCGGCGAAGCCGGTATGCAGCAGGCGGCCGTGGCGGCCGGCCTGGGCGATGCCGCGGCTGACTTCCTCCTGGAACATCTCCAGCGGCATGTGGTGGCTGCACGAGCCGCACAGCAGCACGCCACCCGGTTCCACCAGCGCCGCCCCCAGGCGGGCGAGCTTGCGGTAGCCCTTGGCGGCCTGCGGCTGGTCCTTGCGCGACTTGGCGAAGGCCGGCGGATCGCAGATAACGACGCCGAAGCGCTCGCCGGCGGCGGCCAGCCGGGCCAGTTCGCCGAAGGCCTCGGCCTGCACCGGCCGCACCCGGTCGGCGAAGCCGTTCAGCTCCGCCGCCTGCATCGCCAGGGCCTGCGCCCGCTCGGCGCGGTCCACCAGCACCACCTCGGCGGCGCCGCGGGCGGCGCAGGCCAGGCCGAAGGCGCCGGCATAGGCATAGACGTCGATCACCCGCCGCCCCGCCGCCAGCTGCGCCACGAAGGCGCGGTTGGGGCGCTGGTCGTAGAACCAGCCGGTCTTCTGGCCGGTGGCGAGGTCGGCGACGTAGGCGACGCCGTTTTCCTCCAGCCGCACCGGCGCCTCGACGCTGCCGCGGGCGACCACGGTGGCGGTCTCCAGCCCCTCCAGTCCGCGGGCCGGGGAGTCGTTGCGCAGCACGATGGCGGACGGCTGCAGCAGCGCCTCGCAGGCCTCGATGACCAGCGGCGTCAGGCGCTCCATGCCGGCGGTATTGGCCTGAAGGGCGAGGACGTCGCCGAAGCGGTCGATGATGAGGCCGGGCAGGCCGTCGCCTTCGGAATGAACCAGCCGGTAGAACGGCCGGTCGAACAGGCGCGACCGCAGGTCGAGCGCCGCCTGCAGCCGCTGCTGCACGACTCGACTGTCGACGGTCGTCTGCCAGTCGCGGTCGATGACGCGGGCGGCGATCAGCGAGTGGGCATTGAAGGTGGCGACGCCCAGCTTTTCGTCGCCGGCATCGACCAGGGTGACCAGGCTGCCGGCGGGCAGGGCCTTGGCCTCGGCGGTCATCTCGACCTCGTTGGAGAACACCCACGGGCTGCCGCGCCGCAGCCGGCCGGAGCGGCCTTTCTGCAGGCGGACGGCCGGCCGCGCCTGCGGGCTGTCGGCAGCGGGGGCGGCGGAGGCGGGGGTGTCGATCATGACTTTGTCCTGCTGGCAATGGCCGTGGGTAAGGCGACCTATGGATTACGGCCAGATTACGGCGCCGGTCCGTCTTTTGGCTGGAAAATTTGTGGCATTTGCTATAGATGGAAGTCCGATCCCGCAAGGGGTCGTCTGTCTGCGCGCGAAGTATTCCCAAATCCGGCGCAGACGGGCAACGGTCGGATCAGTGCTGATCGGTCGGGTACGCCAGCTTCCGAAGGGGAGCCGCCACGAGCGGCAGGAAGACGACGCACCTTGCACAGGGGCCTTTCCGTACCGGTGGGGAAGAATGTTCTGGTCGATCAAGGAGGGGTCATGACCCAAGCGACCACGGCGTACAACGCCCAGTCCGCGGCGACGCCCTATAACGAGGGTGTTATCCGCAACTTCGTCATTGCGGCGATGTTCTGGGGCGTGGTGGGCTTCCTGGCCGGCGATTTCATCGCCTGGCAGCTGGCCTTCCCGGCTCTGAACCTCGATCTGGAGTGGACGACGTTCGGGCGTCTGCGCCCGGTCCACACGTCGGCGGTGATTTTTGCCTTCGGCGGCAACATCCTGATCGGTTCGTCGCTGTATATCGTTCAGCGCACCTCGCGCACCGGCCTTTACGGCGGTGCCGCGCTGGGCAACTTCGTGTTCTGGGGCTATCAGGCGTTCATCGTCATGGCCGCGCTGGGCTACGTGCTCGGCATCACCCAGGGCAAGGAATACGCCGAGCCGGAGTGGTTCGTCGACCTCTGGCTGACCATCGTCTGGGTCGCCTACCTGACGGCCTTCGTCGGTACGCTGATCAAGCGTCGCGAGCCGCACATCTACGTTGCCAACTGGTTCCTGCTGGCGTTCATCGTCACCATCGCCATGCTGCACCTGGGCAACAACCTGGCCGTTCCGGTCAGCTTCTTCGGTGCCAAGTCCTACCAGCTGTATTCCGGCGTGCAGGATGCCATGACCCAGTGGTGGTACGGCCACAACGCGGTCGGCTTCTTCCTGACTGCCGGCTTCCTGGGCATGATGTACTACTTCATCCCGAAGCGCGCCGAACGCCCGGTCTATTCGTACCGGCTGTCGATCGTGCACTTCTGGGCGCTGATCTTCCTGTACATCTGGGCCGGTCCGCACCACCTGCACTACACCGCCCTGCCCGACTGGACCCAGACCCTCGGCATGGTGTTCTCGGTCATGCTGTGGATGCCCTCCTGGGGCGGCATGATCAACGGCATCATGACCCTGTCCGGCGCCTGGGAAAAGCTGCGCACCGACCCGGTGATGCGCTTCCTGGTCACCTCGGTGGCGTTCTACGGCATGTCGACCTTCGAAGGCCCGATGATGTCGGTGAAGGCCGTCAACTCGCTGTCGCACTACACCGACTGGACCGTCGGCCACGTGCACTCGGGTGCTCTGGGCTGGGTCGCCTTCGTGTCCTTCGGCGCGATGTACTACCTGTTCCCGGTGCTGTGGAACCGCAAGCAGCTCTACAGCATGCGTCTGGTGTCCTATCACTTCTGGATCGCCACCATCGGCATCGTCCTCTACATCACCTCCATGTGGATCTCCGGCATCATGCAGGGCCTCATGTGGCGTGCGTATGACGAGCTGGGCTTCCTGCAGTACTCGTTCATCGAGACCGTGGAGGCCATGCACCCCTACTACGTGATCCGTGCCATCGGTGGTCTGCTGTTCGTGATTGGCGGCCTGATCATGGCCTACAACATGTATCGCACCATCAAGGGTGACGTCCGCACCGAGCAGCCTTACGAGGCTCCCGAAGCGGTCGTCGGCGCCCGTCAGTAAGGGGTGACGCGCTATGTCTCTGATCAAGCACCATGAGAAAGTCGAAAAGAACGTCCTCCTGCTGACGCTGGGCATCTTTTTGACCGTCATCGTCGGCGGCATCGTGGAAATCGTCCCGCTCTTCTCGATCGAAAGCACGATCGAGAAGGTGCAGGGCGTGCGGCCCTACACTCCGCTGGAGCAGGCGGGCCGCGACATCTACGTCCGCGAAGGCTGCTACAACTGTCACAGCCAGATGATCCGTCCGTTCCGCGATGAAGTGGAACGCTACGGTCACTACTCGCTGGCGGCGGAAAGCAAGTACGACCATCCGTTCCAGTGGGGCTCCAAGCGTACCGGTCCCGACCTGGCGCGTGTGGGCGGCAAGTACTCGAACGAATGGCACACCCGTCACCTGATCGATCCGCGATCGGTGGTGCCGGAGTCCATCATGCCCGGCTACCCGCACCTGATGCGCGAGCTGAAGTATGACGACGTCGGCGCCCGCCTGGCCACGCTGCGCATCGTTGGCGTGCCCTACACGGACGAGCAGATCGCGAACGCCAAGGCTCACCTCGAGGCGCAGGCCCGCGGCGAGCTGGATGAAGTTGCCCAGGAGTATCCGAAGGCCCGTGGCGGCAACCTGGACGGCAATCTCGAGAAGATCACCGAGATGGACGCCCTCGTCGCCTACCTGCAGGTCCTCGGCACCATGGTCGATTTCACCGAGTTCGACCCCGCTGCCGCCAACGCCTACCGGTAAGGTCATGATCTGATGCTGGAAGATCTGCAATCCCTGTCTGACTTCCTGCGACAGTTCTGGGGCCTTTGGCTGATGATTCTCTTCGCGGGGATCGCCATCTACGCCTTCCGCCCCCGTAACAAGGGGCACTTCGAAGAGGCGAGCACGGTGATCTTCCGCGAGGACGATGACGACAAGGAGCACAAAAATGGCGGGAACCCCTGAAAAGGACGCCATTACGGGCCAGCATACCACTGGCCATGAGTGGGACGGCATCCGCGAGCTGAACACGCCGCTGCCGAAGTGGTGGGTCTATGTCTTCTGGGCCACCGTGATCTTCTCCATCGGCTACGTGGTCGCCTATCCGGCGATCCCGTTCACCAACAGCTTCTCCGGTGGCATGCTCGGCTACAGCTCGCGTGCCGAGCTGGCGACCGAGGTGCAGCAGGCCCGCCTGCAGCACCAGGACAAGCTGGACGCCATCGCCGCCAAGTCGCTGGATGAGATCGCCGCCGATCCCAACCTGCGCAACTACGCCATGGCCGGCGGTCAGGTGATCTTCAAGGAAAACTGCGCCCCCTGCCACCAGTCCGGCGGTGCCGGTGCCTTCGGGTACCCGACCCTGGCGGACGACGAGTGGATCTGGGGCGGCGACCTCGACACCATCTACACCACCCTGCGTCACGGCATCCGCTGGGAGTCCGATCCGGACACCCGCCTGTCCGAGATGCCGGCCTTCGGTGCTGACGGCATCCTGGAAGCGGCGGAGATCGACGGTCTGGCCGAGTACGTCGTCGCCATGGCGGCGGGCAATGCCCCGACCGGCACCGACGCCGCCGCCCTGTTCGAAGAGCAGTGCGCCTCGTGCCACGGCTTCGAGGGCGAGGGCAACCGCGACCTCGGCGCCCCGGCGCTGAACAACCAGCTGTGGCTCTACGCCGGCGACGTGAAGGCCGTGCGCGACCAGATCTACAAGCCCAAGCACGGCGTCATGCCGGCCTGGGGTGGTCGCCTCGACGACACCGCCATCAAGCAGGCCACCATCTACGTCCACTCGCTGGGCGGCGGTGAGTGACCCCTGTGATGCGCTGAGCATCGCATGAGTCTGCAGCGGGTCCGGCGGCTTCGGCAGCCGGACCCGTCTGCGTTTTATCGGCCGGTTCATGAACGGCCGGCGGGACGGCAGTCTTCTTGACGTTTTGCGCATAGAAGCGCACAACAGGGCCGATGCCGTGCCGCATCCTCCGCCCCGTTCCACCCGGCCATCGGGCCGACGGGCGACGGATTGATGGATGTCATTGGCAGCAGGCCCCCGGCGCCGGTATGGGATCGCACAGGGGCCCGCCACAGGGTCGCGAGGACAAGCCGGAAAGCGCCCCCGAACCGCAGCATTCTGAAAACGCCGGGCTCTCCTGATGCGGGGGCATGGCGCTTCCGCGCGGTTCAGGTTGCGCCATCGGCGCCGTCGCACTACCCCTTATGTGCCCGAACCGGTGTGGGGCCGGCCGAGGCAGTGACGAGAGAGGTCGGGATACCATGGCCGTAGCGAACGAGGTCACGGACAAGGCGCCTGCGCCGTCCGAACCGCCGGGCAAGAAGCCGGAGGGCGACAAGGGCGAGAAGAAGGTCTCGCTCTACGCCGCCTATGAGAAGGTCCATCCGCGCGACATCAAGGGCAAGTTCCGCTCCCTGAAGTGGCTGGCGGCGCTGGTGCTGCTCGGCATCTACTTCATCGGCCCGTGGATCCCCTGGAGCCGCCCGGGCGAGGCCCCCGATCAGGCCATCCTGATGGACCTGGCCGGCCGCCGCGGCTACTTCTTCTTCATCGAGATCTGGCCGCAGGAAATCTACTACCTGACCGGCGTGCTGATCCTCGGCGCCATCGGCCTGTTCTTCGCCACCGCCCTGCTGGGCCGCGTGTGGTGCGGCTTCGCCTGCATCCAGACCGTCTTCACCGACATCTTCGTGTGGGTGGAGAAGGTGCTGGAAGGTGACCGCAACAAGCGCATCAAGTTCGACAAGTCGCCGCTGTCCGCCCGCAAGGTCGGCATCAAGAGCGTGAAGATGGTCATCTGGATGGCCATTTCGGTCGCCACCTCGTGGACGTGGCTGATCTACTTCGTGCCCGCCGGCCCGACCTCCATGGACATCCTCACCGGCCAGGCGTCCATGGGCATCTACGGCTTCCTGGCTCTGTTCGCCGGCTCCACCTTCCTGCTGGCCGGCTTCGCGCGCGAGCAGGTGTGCATCTACATGTGCCCGTGGCCGCGCTTCCAGGCCTCCATGTTCGACGAGGACAGCCTGGTCGTCACCTACGAGAAGTGGCGCGGCGAGCCGCGCGGCTACGCCAAGAAGGGCGACCAGTTCAAGGACCGCGGCCATTGCGTCGACTGCACCATGTGCGTGCAGGTGTGCCCGACCGGCATCGACATCCGCAACGGCAGCCAGCTGGCCTGCATCGGCTGCGGCCTGTGCATCGACGCCTGCAACCAGGTCATGGACCGCTTCAACCTGCCGCGCGGCCTCATCACCTACGACAGCACCAACAACATGGTGGCCCGCGCCAAGGGCGAGCAGCCCCGCTACCGCTTCGTGCGGCCGCGCACCATCACCTATGCGGCGCTGCTGGCGGTGGTGTTCGCCATCATGACCTATGCCATGTCCACCCGCGCCACCACCGAGGTGAACGTGCTGCACGAGCGCAGCCCGCTGTTCGTGCCGCTGTCCGACGGCCAGATCCGCAACGGCTACACCTTCAAGATCCTCAACAAGCAGTCGGACGAGCAGACCTTCGTGCTGTCCACCGACGGCATCGACGGCGCCCGCCTCACCGTGGTCGGCTTCGCCGACGAGCCGGTGACCAGCGTGCTGCTGCCGGTGAAGGGCGACAGCGTCGGCACCTTCCGCGTCTACGTCACGGCGCCCCCCGATGCGCTGGACGGCGGCTCCACCGATCTCGACTTCGTGCTCACCAATCAGGTGACGCAGGAAGTGGTGGATCATAGTACCCTGTTCGCCGGTCCGGGCCGCTAGGGCGCCCGGCCACGGCATCATCGCTGACAGGACAGGCTGGCCGCGGCGCTCCCGCGGCCAGCCGGCTGCGTCAAGGAGTACGGCATGAACAGCAAGAAGCGGCCCGACGGCTGGTGGTATCCCTACATCTTCGTCGCCGGCTTTCTGGTGGTGATCACGGTCAACATGACGCTGGCCTACTTCGCCACCTCCACCTTCAACGGGCTGGAAACGCAGAACGCCTACGAGAAGGGCCGCCTGTACAACGAAACCATCGCCCGCGAAGAGGCCCAGAAGGCGCTCGGCTGGTCGCTGGCCCTGACCACCGAGACCAAGGCCCACAACCCGCCGGGCGCCGGCTATCCGGTGGAGCTGATGCTGGCGGCGGCCGATGCCGGCGGCGCCGGCCTCGACGGCCTGGTGGTGGAGGCGGAAATCCGTCGCCCGACGGTGACCGGCAAGGACCGCACGGTCATCCTGTCGCGCCGCGACTCCGGCCGCTACGGCGATACGGTGGTGCTGCCGGAGCCGGGGCAGTGGGAAGTCCGCCTGCTTGCCAAGCGCGGCGACGACGAGTTCCGCCTGCGCGAGCGCATTTTCGTGAAGTGACGCACCGGCCCCGCCGGCTGCCCAGAGTATCGCCATGACCGCACAGCTTGCCGAATGCCGCCACTGCGGCAGCCCGGTCCCGCCGCGTTCGCCGGCGGGGCCGGAGTTCTGCTGCCGCGGCTGCCAGGCCGCCTATTCCCTCATCAACGGCATGGGCCTTGACGCCTATTACCGCCGCCGCTGCATCGACCCCGATGTGCGGCCGCTGAAGCCGGAGGACGAGGCGGTGGTGGACGTCTCCGCCCATGTGCAGGAGGAGGCGGACGGCCGCCGCACCCTGCACCTGATGGTGGAGGGCATGCACTGCGCCGCCTGCGTGTGGCTGATCGAGACCCTGCTCGGCCGCCAGCCGGGGGTGACCCAGGCCCGCGTCAACATGACCACTCGCCGCCTCACCCTGCAGTGGGACCCGGCGGCGGCGCCTGAAGGGGCGCCGGCGGCCCTGGTGGCGCCGGTGCTGCAGGTGGGCTACCGCCTGGTGCCCTTCGACCCCCAGGCCCTGGGGCGCGAGGGCCTGAAGGCGGAAAAGGAACTGCTGCGCGCTATGGCGGTGGCCGGCTTCGCCGCCGGCAACGTCATGCTGTTTTCGGTCAGCGTGTGGTCGGGCGCCGACATGGGCTGGGCGACGCGCGACTTCCTGCACTGGATTTCCGCCCTCATCGCCGTGCCGGCGGTGGCCTATGCCGGGCGGCCGTTCTACCGCTCCGCCCTGACGGCGCTGCGGGCCGGCCGCACCAACATGGACGTGCCGATCTCCCTCGGCGTGCTGCTGGCGACGGGCATGAGCCTGTTCCAGGTCGCCACCAGCCAGCACCATGCCTACTTCGATGCCTCCGTCAGCCTGCTGTTCTTCCTGCTGATCGGCCGCTACCTCGATCACCGCGCCCGCGGCCGCGCCCGCTCCGCCGCCGAGCATCTGCTGGCGCTGGGGTCGGGCTCGGTCACCGTGCTGGAGGCCGACGGCACCCGCCGCATGGTGCCCCCCAACCGGGTGGAGCCGGGCATGACCGTGCTGGTGGCGGCCGGCGAGCGGGTCGGCATCGACGGCGCGGTGGCGGAAGGCGTGTCCGACATCGACACCAGCCTGATCTCGGGCGAGTCGGTGCCGCAGCCGGTGCGGACCGGCGACCGGGTGTTCGCCGGCACCGTCAACCTGAGCGGCCCGCTGCGCCTGACGGTGACGGCGGTGGGCGAACGCACCCTGCTTGCCGAAATCGTCCGCATGATGGAAGTGGCCGAACAGGGCCGCGCCAAGTACGTCGCCCTGGCCGACCGGGTGGCGCGCAGCTATGCGCCGGTGGTGCATCTGGCGGCGCTGCTCACCTTCCTCG
The DNA here is from genome assembly GCF_039523075.1 of Caenispirillum bisanense. NCBI lineage: Bacteria > Pseudomonadati > Pseudomonadota > Alphaproteobacteria > Rhodospirillales > Novispirillaceae > Caenispirillum > Caenispirillum bisanense. Next base: position 9,922 of record NZ_BAAAEP010000006.1, on the reverse strand, counting down.
GCTGGCTGTTCATCGCCGATGCGCCGTGGCAGCAGGCGCTGCTGACGTCGGTGGCGGTGCTCATCATCACCTGCCCCTGCGCCCTGGCGCTGGCGGTGCCGGTGGTGCAGGTGGTGGCCACCGGGCGCCTGCTGCGCGGCGGCGTGCTGGTGAAGACGGCGACGGCGCTGGAGCGTCTGCACGTCTGCCGCACCATCGTGTTCGACAAGACCGGCACCCTCACCCTCGGCAAGCCAGACCTGCTGACGGACGGCGCCGCCTGGACCACCGCCGACCTCGACCTTGCCGCCAGCCTGGCCGGCGCCAGCAAGCATCCGCTGGCGCGCGCCGTCGCCGCCCGCTCCGCCGCTGCCGTGGCGGCGGGGGTGGAGGAGGTGCCGGGGGCCGGCCTGCGGGTCGGCGCCGTGCGTCTCGGCAGCCGCACCTTCTGCGCCGTCACCGAGGCGGAGGCGGCGGCCGAGCCGGCGCCGCCGGCACCGGGGCCGGAACTGTGGCTGCGCCGGGCCGATGGCAGCGTCGTCCGCTTCGCCTTCGCCGACCAGCTGCGCCCCGACGCGGTGGAGACGGTGGCGGCGCTGAAGCGGCGCGGCTTCACGGTGGAACTGCTGTCCGGCGACCGCGAGGATGCGGTGCGGGCGGTGGCGGAGGCGGTGGGCATCGACCGCTGGCAGGCCGGCGCCGCCCCGGCACAGAAGTGCGAGCGGCTGGCGGCGCTGCGGGCCGAGGGGCACGTGGTGGCCATGGTCGGCGACGGTCTCAACGACGCCCCGGCGCTGGCGGCGGCCGATGCCTCCATCTCGCCGTCGACGGCGGTGGACGTCAGCCAGACGGCGGCCGACGTGGTGTTCCAGGGCGTGCGGCTGGCGCCGGTGGTGGAGGTGTTCGCCGTCGCCGCCCGCACCGACCAGCTGGTGAAGCAGAACTTCGGCCTGTCGCTGCTCTACAACTGCCTGACCATTCCGCTGGCGGTGGCCGGTTACGTGACGCCGCTGATTGCCGCCGTCGCCATGTCGTCGTCGTCGGTGCTGGTGATCGTCAACGCCCTGCGGCTCGCCCGCGGGCGGGTGTGAGCGGCGGCTGAAAGGCTGGCCTCGGCGGCCGCCGCGCCCTATGTTGCGCAGGCACGGTGAGACGCGAGGGTGCGATGGACAGTCTGCTCATGCTCATTCCGGTCGCCCTGCTGCTCGGCCTGCTGGGGCTGGGCGGCTTTCTGTGGGCGCTGCGGTCGGGGCAGTTCGACGATCTGGACGGGGCGGCCAACCGCATCCTGTTCGAGGAAGACGACATGAAGGCGCCGCCGCCCGGCAGCCCGGCCGCCCGGCCGGCGGAGCCGGACCCGACCGCCGGGCCGGTGGACCCGACTCGTCCGGCGGACCGGCCGTCATGAACCTTTTGCTGCGCCGCCGAACCGGGTAAAAGACGCTCCAGTCCAGGAAACGACCAAGCCTCTCACAGGAGGAAACGTTTGAGCGCGCAGACCCAGACCAGGCGCGTCACCGTGCGCGACATCGCCGCCCGCAAGGGTGGCGAGCCGGTGGTGGTCCTCACCTGCTACACGGCGCCCATGGCGCAGTTCCTCGACCCGCATGTGGACATCCTGCTGGTGGGCGACAGCCTCGGCATGGTCGTCTACGGCATGGAAACCACGCTGGCCGTCACCGTCGACATGATGATCGCCCACGGTCAGGCGGCCATGCGCGGCTCGCGCAAGGCCATGGTGGTGGTGGACATGCCGTTCGGTTCCTATGGCGAGGGGCCGGCGCAGGCCTACCGCAACGCCGCCCGCATCCTGGCCGAGACCGGCTGCACGGCGGTGAAGCTGGAAGGCGGCGCCGAGATGGCGGAAACGGTGCGCTTCCTGGTTGATCGCGGCATCCCGGTGATGGGCCACATCGGCCTCAAGCCGCAGATGGTCCACGCCACCGGCGGCTTCCGCGCCCAGGGCCGCACCGAGGCCGAGGCGGCGCAGATCCGCGCCGATGCCCAGGCCATCGCCGACGCCGGCGCCTTCAGCATGGTCATCGAAGGCACCTGGGAAGCGGTGGCGCGCGAGATCACCGCCGAGGTGCCCTGCGTCACCATCGGCATCGGCGGCTCGCCCCAGTGCGACGGCCAGGTGCTGGTGACCGAGGACATCCTCGGCCTGTTCAACGATTTCCGGCCCAAGTTCGTGAAGCGCTACGCCGAGCTGGGCGCCCAGGTGAGCGAGGCCGCCGCCGCCTATGCCGCCGAGGTGAAGGCCCGCCGCTTCCCGGCGCCGGAACATTGCTTCGGCGTCAAGGCGCCCGCTTCCGGGTCGCAGCAAGCGCCCGAGTCGCAGAAAGCCCCCGAGTCGCAGAAAGGATGAGCGCCATGGCCGCGCCCGCTTCCGCCCACCGCGCCCTGGACACCGTCACCACCGTCGCCGATCTGCGCGCCCGCGTCGCGGCGTGGCGGGCGGAGGGCCTGCGGGTGGCGCTGGTGCCCACCATGGGGGCGCTGCACGAAGGCCACCTGTCGCTGGTGCGCCGGGCCAAGATGCTGGCCGACCGGGTGGTGGTGTCGATCTTCGTCAACCCGACCCAGTTCGGCCCCAACGAGGATTTCGCCCGTTACCCCCGCCAGCTGGAGCAGGACCGCTTCAAGCTGGGCATGGCCGGCACCCATCTGGTCTACGCGCCGACGGTGGAGGAAATGTATCCGCAGGGCTTCGCCACCCGCGTGGTGGTGTCGGGCGTGTCCGCCGGCCTGTGCGGCGATGCCCGCCCCGGTCACTTCGAGGGCGTGGCGACGGTGGTGTGCAAGCTGCTCAACCAGGGCCAGCCCGACGTCGCGGTGTTCGGCGAGAAGGACTGGCAGCAGCTGATGGTCATCCGCCGCCTCGCCCGCGACCTCGACCTGCCGGTGCGCATCGAAGGGGCGCCGGTGGTGCGGGAGATGGACGGCCTCGCCATGTCGTCGCGCAACGCCTATCTGTCGGACGGCGAGCGCAGCATCGCCAACTACCTCTACAAGACCCTGAAGCAGATCGCCGACGACCTGGATGCCGGCAAGGACGCCGGCCATGCCTGCGCCTGGGGCATCTCGGAACTGGGGCGGCTGGGGTTCGGCCCGGTGGATTATCTGGAAGTCCGCGACGCCGAGACGCTGGAGCCGGTGGAGGGCATCGTCGGCCGGCCGGTGCGGGTGCTGTGCGCCGTGTTCCTCGGCCGCACGCGGCTGATCGACAACGTCGCCGCCGGGGTGCGCGGCGGCGGCTGAGCGCTGCCGGCATGACGGCCATCACAGCGGCGATGGCCCGACCCCTTCATTCTTCCCGCCAACCCGTGTAGTCTGCTTCGATCGTTCTGCCAGAGTGGGGAGGATGCCGGGCCATGCTGTCGCCCGCCCTCATGCAGCCGCTGCCCGTGCCGCCGCCGACCCCGCTGCCGCCCTCGCCGGTGCGGCCGGCCGGCGACCGCTTTCCCGAGTCGCAGAAGCTTCCCTTCCCGGAGGACCGCCGCGGCGGCCAGACGCCTGAGCAGCAGGCGGAGGCGGAAGCGCCGTGGCAGCCGCCGCTGGCCGGCGATACCGCCGTGGCCGCCCAGACCATCGGCCAGCAGACGGATGAGCCGGCGCCCGGTGACCTGACGCCCGAGCAGCAGGCCCAGGTGGCGGAGCTGAAGGCCCGCGATGCCGAAGTCCGCGCCCATGAGCAGGCCCATCAGGCGGTCGGCGGGCGCTATGCCGGCGCTGCCAGCTACGACACCGTGCGCGGCCCCGACGGCCACTCCTATGCCATCGGCGGCGAGGTGCCCATCGACGTCTCCCCCGGCCGCTCGCCGGAGGAGACCATCGCCAAGATGGAGGTGGTGAAGGCCGCCGCCCTGGCCCCGGCCGAGCCGTCGCCGCAGGATCGCCGCGTCGCCGCCCTGGCCGACGCCCAGCGCCTGCAGGCCGTCGCCGACAAGCGCGAGCAGGACCGTGCCGAAGCCGCCGCCGCCCTGACGACGCCGGAAGACGGCGGCGACGGTGCGGTGGCTGCGGCGATGCCGCTCGCCTACCGTAGGCCGCCGCTGCCGCTGCTGCTGCAGGGCATGGCGGCCTATGGCGGCACCCTCGCCATGGCCGCCCCGGCGGCGCCGCTGCGGTTCGATCTGGTCGCCTGAGGCGGCCCGCCGGCCCGCCAGCCGGCCGCTACTTGCGGCCGAAGTAGGCGCGGCTGGCGGCGAACACCACGCCCGACAGCGCCACCAGGGCGATCAGGTTGGGAATGGCCATCAGCGCGTTCATGATGTCGGCCACCAGCCACACCAGTTCCAGGTTGGCGACGGCACCGACGTAGAGCGCCACCACCCACAGCAGGCGATAGGGCAGGATCGCCCGCACCCCCACCAGATAGACCGCCGTGCGCTCGCCGTAATAGGCCCAGCCGAGCACGGTGGTGAAGGCGAACACCACCAGCCCGAAGGTGACGATCAGCTCGCCGCCCTCGAAGCCTCGGGCGAAGGCGGTGGCCGACAGGGCGGCGCCGGTCTCGCCGGTGGTCCAGGCGCCGCTGGTCAGGATCACCAGGGCGGTCATGGTGCAGACGATGATGGTGTCGATGAAGGTGCCGAGCATGGCGATGGTGCCCTGGCGCACCGGCTCGCGCGTGCGGGCGGCGGCATGGGCGATGGGGGCGGAGCCGAGGCCGGCCTCGTTGGAGAAGATGCCGCGCGCCACGCCGAAGCGGATGGCCGCCCACACGGCGGCGCCGGCGAAGCCGCCGGTGGCGGCGGTGCCAGTGAAGGCGTCGGTGACGATGTGCAGCAGCACGCCGGGCACCTGCTCGGCATTGATCAGGATCACCACCAGGGCGCCCAGCACGTAGATGATGGCCATGAGCGGCACCAGCTTTTCCGCCACCTGGCCGATGCGCTGCACGCCGCCGATGATGACCAGGAAGGCGAGCACCGCCAGGGTGATGCCGGTCCAGCCCTTGGGGATGTCGAAGGTGGTGTTCATCACGTCGGCGACGGAATTGGCCTGCACCGTGTTGCCGATGCCGAAGGCGGCGATGGTGGCAAACAGGGCGAACAGCCACGCCAGCCAGGCCCAGTTCCGCCCCATGCCGTTGCGGATGTAGTACATGGGGCCGCCGGTGTAGTTGCCCTGGGCGTCGGTCTCGCGGTAGGTGACGGCCAGCACCGCCTCGGAATACTTGGTCGCCATGCCGACCAGGGCGGTGACCCACATCCAGAACACCGCCCCCGGCCCACCGAGGGCAATGGCGGTGGCGACGCCGGCGATGTTGCCGGTGCCGACGGTGGCCGCGAGGGCGGTGGTCAGCGCCTGGAACGGGCTGATGTCGCCTTCGTCCTCGGCCTTTGCGGTGCGGCCGGCCAGCGTCATGCGGATGCCGTAGGACAGCTTGCGCTGCGGCAGGAACTTCAGCCCGACGGTGAGGTAGAGGCCGGTGCCGAGCAGCAGCACCAGCATCACCGGCCCCCATACGAAGCCGGAGACGGCGTTGAGCAGCGTTTCGACGTCCATGGAGCGTCCCCTGTAGCGTAAAACGAAAACAGGCCACCGGGATGCACAACGCGCGCGCGCCGCACAAGGGCCGTTTCGGGGCGGTGAAGGGGAAACCGCCCCGGCCGCCGGTCAGTCGCGCCGAGGGGTCAGCGGGCGAGGGCGTCCACCGCCGCCGTCACCTCCGCCGCCGGCAGGTCGCGCAGGTCGGGCCGTTGCAGGGTGGTCACCGCCTCCGCCCACGGCCGGCATTCCACCGGGTCCGACTCGGCGGAGAACAGCACCACGCTGGGGCAGCCGGCGACGGCGATCAGGTGCATGGGGCCGGTATCGTTGCCCACCGCCACCGCCGCCAGCCGCGCGAGGCTCGCCAGCTGGCCGAAATCGGTGCGGCCGCGCAGGTTGACGGCGCCGGTGACGGTGGCGGCGATGGCATCCAGCTCCGCCGCCTCCTTGTCGGTGCCGATGAGCACCGGGGTGAGGCCGCGCGCCGCCAGATGACGGGCGACGGCGGCATAGGTCTCCACCGGCGCCCGCTTGGCCGGCCGCTGCGGCGCGCCGCCGGGCACCAGCAGGGCGAAGCGCGGCGGCACCGGCAGGGCCGCGAGGTCGCCGGCCAGGAACGACAGGTCGGGCCACGGCGGCACCGTCAGCCCGGCGACCTTCAGCTGGTCGGCATAGCGCACGGCGGCATGGCGGCGCGGCTCGCGCGGGTCGGCGATGAAATGGCTGGCGCCGGGGAAGATGCCGTTCCACTCCAGCCCCGACCGCCCCAGGCGCATGACGTGGAACATCAGGCGGGCGCGGTCGTTGCGCTGCAGGTCGTAGACGCGGTCGAAGCCGGCGGCCCGCAGCCCCCAGGCAAGGCGCAGCTGGGCCAGCAGGCCGCGCGGCCGCCCGTCGTCGCGCACCATGTCGAACAGGCCGCTCGCCCGCGCCATGGGGGCGAAGGGCGGGGTGGTCAGCAGGGTGATCTCGGCCCCGGCATGGGCGGCGCGGATGGCCTTCATGGCGGCCAGGGCGACGACGAAGTCGCCGAAGGCGCCAAGCTTGATGACCAGGATGCGGCGCAGCGGCCGGGGCGAGGCAGGCATGGGCGATCCGTGAGCAGGCGGCAATCGCTGCGTCTATAGCCCATGGCGACCGCCGCCGCCACCCGCCAACGGCAGGTGCCGGCGCTGCGGCGGCGGCCTCAGTCGAAGTCGGCCGGCAGCAGCGGGTCGCGGGCGTGGGCGAACATGCGGTGGATGTGCCAGGCGGTGACGCGGCCGTGCGACAGGTCCAGGCCGTCGATCTCGTCCTCGGCGAAGAAGCCGATCTCGCTGGTTTCCAGGCTGGGCGTGGCGGTGCCGCCGGTGATGTCGCACAGGAAGAACAGCTTGTAGAGGTAGAACGGCACCGGCCGCGCCGGCGGCGGGAAGCGGCGGCGGTCGTAGCAGCCGGCCAGCTTGCGCACGGTGACGGTGAAGCCGGTTTCCTCCCACACCTCGCGCGCCACGCCTTCGGCCGGGGTCTGGTTGACGTCGGCCCAGCCGCCGGGCAGGGTCCAGCGGTGGCTGTCGGCGACCTCGCGCACCATCAGGATGCGGCCGTCGCGGAAGGCGGCGCCGCGCACGCCGACCTTGGGCGTGGCATAGCCGGTTTCTTCCATGAACAGCGCCTCGATGCGCTCGGCCGGGGTGTCGGTCTGCTCGGCCAGCATCTCCGCCGCCAGGCGGCGCAGCTGCTCGAACCGCTCGCGGTCATAGGGGTTGGGGCTGAAGGCCAGGCCGGACTGGGCCAGGGCCTGGATTTCGCGCGCCCAGGTCAGCCATTTCGGTTCCATGCCGTCTCCTTGCGCTGGCGGGACGGCAGAATGCCACGGCCGGCGCGCGCGGTCACGCGCCGGCCGCAGCAGGCAGGACGGAGTCGCCTCAGGCGCGGGCCTGGGCGCCGGCGGCCGGGGCCGGCGGCCGCACGGGGATGAGCATGCCGCCGATCTGCTTGAACGGCAGCGGGTTGCGCAGGTGCCGCTCGATGCGGCCGCGCACGGTCTTGGTGGCGATGGGCTTGACCACCAGGTCGTGGACGCCGGAGTTGGTCGCCTTGACCAGGTAGTCCTTGGTGATCTCGCTCGACGGCATGAGGATGATGAGCGTCTTCGGATCGACGCCCGCCTGGCCGGTGCGCACCGCCTTGGTGAAGGCAAGGCCGTCCATGGGCTTCATGCCGTCGTCGACCAGCACCACGTCGACCGGGAAGTTGGCCATCACCTCCAGCGCCTCGGGGCCGGACTTGGCCTCGTAGATCTTGGTGACGCCAAGGGTGTTCAGCAGGCTGCGCAGCAGCGAGCGGAAGTTGAACTGGTCGTCGACCACCAGCACGTTGAGGGTGCGCCAGTCGATGTCGCCGTCGCCCACCGACTTGTTGGCGACCACCATGGGCGCGTCCTGCGCCAGCAGGTGGGCGGCCAGGGCCTTGTCGGACTTCAGGATGTGCTGGCTCAGCCAGACCTTGAGGAAGGCGAGCAGGTCCTTGACGCCGATCTCGCCGGCATCGAACCGCCGCCGCATCTCCACCACCTGCTTGACGAGCACCGAGTGCTCCTTCAGGTGGCCGGGCGACAGGTCGTAGTTCGACTTCACCATCAGTTCCTGTTCGCGGCCGAAATGGAACTCGGTGTAGTCGATCAGCACGTTCAGCACGCTGGAAATGGTGTCCTGCTCGTCGCCATTGTTCATGGCCTCGGCGAGCATGTTCACCTGGTCGATGAGGATCTTGTGATCGTCGTCAATGAGCGCGAACCCGACCTTCAGCTGGTCGGTGAACTCCAGAAAAGCCATGTTGTCCCCCACAGGCCCGAATGGACGCATCCTCCGGCGGAGCTTTCCGCAGCCGCACAGCCCGGTGCCCCGCTCTGCTGTTCAAGCGCGACATGATAGCAAAACGGCTAAAATCTTCATGGACTTTCGGTGTAGATATGGCGTCGGTTGGGGGTATACGGCCGGATCTCAGACCAAGGGCGGAGGACAGGGGGAAATATCAGCGACTGTCGAGTGTCGACAATTGCTCCCCCGGGACTGTCGCGAAGGTCTCGAAAGTGCGGAAAATCTTATTTAACGCAGGCGCTTATAGGCTTCGGCAAACATCGTGGCGCCCAGCGCCATGATGGTGAAGGAGATGGCGAGATCGGTGAACAGCAACACCGAGAACGGCAGGCCGAATCCGATCACCATCAACTGCAGGATGCCCCCGAAAAACAGCGCCGGCAGATGCACCGCCGCCGCCAGCGCCAGCATGCGCAGGGAGTTGCCCTTGCTCATTTCCCAGGCGCGGGCGAAGGAGGCCGGTTCCTCCACCGCCACCGCCGGGAAGATCAGGCTGAGGCGCAGGCTGGCGAGGATCAGCAGGATGAAGAAGAACACCGCCAGCAGCAGCGGCAGCACCGGCAGCTGGTGGGCCGAGATATTGCCGCTGGCAAAGGGAATGGCGACCGCCCCGGCGACGATCATCGGGGCCGCCACCACCAGCGCCAGCACCACCGCCCACAGGAGGAACCGCCCTTCCAGGCGGCCGAAGGTGAACAGCGGCCGCCCCTCCAGCCCCAGCGGGCCGTCGATGATGAAGCGGTACCAGCTGACCAGGAACGGCAGCGAGGCGAGGAAATAGGCGATGCCGATGATGCCCGGCCCGCCGCCGCCGTTTCCGTTGCCGGTGCCGGCGGGGTCGTCCTCCAGCCCCGGCGGCGGCGCCACCGTGGCGGAGCCGGTCAGCAGGTGTTCCACGATGCCGGCCATCAGCACCAGGGCCAGCGGCACGGCGGCACGGTCGGCCAGGACGCGGCGGAAGCGCCAGACGGCATGGTAGGCTTCGGCGGCGATCTCGACGACGGGCAGCAGCATGGAGTCCCCGGGCAGCGGTTGACGGAGCGGCGCAGGATACAGCCGCCGGCCGGCCTTGTCAGCGATTGCCGGTGGCCGGCGGCGGCAGCGTCGCCCCGTGTGCGGCGGCGGCCCGCACGGCGGCGGCGGCGGCGACCAGGGCGCGGGCGCGGTTCCACGGGTTGCGGACGGCCAGGGCATCGTCCACCGCCAGCCGCGCCGCCTCCGCCAGGGCGGCATCGCCGGAGGCCAGCAGGCGCTCGGCCCGCAACGCTCCCAGCCGCACCCGCGCCACCCGGTCGAGCATGGCGGTGCGGATGGTTTCCGCCTCGGCATCCAGGGCGGCGGCCTCGGCCGGCGCGGCGGCGGGCGCCGCCGCCAGCCGCTGCAATCCCTCCACCCGCAACGAGTCGTCGCCCACCCGCGCCAGGGCGCTGCGGGCCGCCGCCGGATCGCCCAGGCCGCGCCAGGCATCGCCGATGCGGGCCCAGGCGAAGGAGGCGGCGAAGGGCAGGTCGATCTCCGCCGCCACCGCCTCGGCCTCCCGCAGCGCCGTCGGCTGGCGCAGCAGCACGGCGGGGTCGGGCCGG
>NZ_BAAAEP010000005.1:42911-113193 GCF_039523075.1 Caenispirillum bisanense | reverse complement strand
CGCCGCCACCGCCGGCCGCCCCGCCGCTGCGCGCGGCCAGCCCCGCCGCTGCCGCTCCGCCCCTGCGGGAGGTGGCGCCGGAGGGCGACGAGGACGACTTCGAGTCCATCCTGGACGATGACTATGACGGCGGCGGCGGCATGACGCCGCGCCAGCGCCTGATCTCTGCCATGGAAAAGGCCGGCTGGGTGCAGGCCAAGGCGGCGCGCCTGCTCGGCCTGACGCCGCGGCAGATCGGCTACGCCCTCAAGAAGTACAACATCGAGGTCAAGCGCCTGTAGCCCGGCGCCGCGACGCCCGTCCTCAAACCGCGCGGTGCCCCGGCCCGCGCGGTTTGTCGTTTATGGCCGACCGCCCGACATGCCCCCGCCCGTTGTCGGGGTTACGACACGGGTGTCACAGGTGCGACACCGGGGGGACGGGTGACAATCCTTCTAAATCAACGAGTTAGAAACTGGCACGCGGCATGCAATCCTCCCTCGCCAGAGCAACCGGAGCGAGGGAGACGGCCCGTGAGCCAGGTGATCTCGTTGGACAGCATCCTGACCCAGCCGGCGTCCGCGGCCGACATGCGGGCCGACCTGTCGAAGGGCGGGTGTTCCTCGTCCGCCTGCGGCAGCTCCGACGGGCCGGCCGACATGCCGGCGGAGGTGTGGGAGAAGATCAAGGACCATCCCTGCTACAGCGAGGAGGCCCACCACTACTTCGCCCGCATGCACGTCGCCGTGGCGCCGGCCTGCAACATCCAGTGCAACTACTGCAACCGCAAGTACGACTGCGCCAATGAAAGCCGGCCCGGCGTGGTGTCGGAGCGTCTGACGCCCGAACAGGCGGCGCGCAAGGTGATCGCCGTGGCGAACGAGGTGCCGCAGCTGTCGGTGCTCGGCATCGCCGGCCCGGGCGACAGCCTGTTCGACTGGCGCAAGACCTTCAAGACCTTCGAACTGGTCGAGCAGCACCTGCCCGACATCAAGTTCTGCATCTCCACCAACGGCCTGGCGCTGCCCGACCATGTGGACGAGATCGCCAAGCACAACATCGACCATGTGACCATCACCATCAACATGGTCGACCCGGAGATCGGGGCGCAGATCTACCCGTGGATCTACCACGACGGCCGCCGCTACGAGGGCATCGAGGCCAGCCGCATCCTGCACGAACGGCAGATGCTGGGGCTGGAGATGCTCACCGCCCGCGGCATCCTGGTGAAGATCAACTCGGTCATGATCCCCGGCATCAACGACCAGCACCTGAAGGTCGTCAATGCCGAGGTGAAGAAGCGCGGCGCCTTCCTGCACAACGTCATGCCGCTGATCTCGGCGGCGGAGCACGGCACCCACTTCGGCCTGGTCGGCCAGCGCGGCCCGACGCCCATGGAGCTGAAGGCCCTGCAGGACGACCTGGCCGGCGGCGCCAACCTGATGCGCCACTGCCGCCAGTGCCGCGCCGACGCCGTCGGCCTGCTGGGCGAGGATCGCGGGCAGGAGTTCACCCTCGACAAGCTGCCCGAGGACATCTCCTACGACCCGGAAAAGCGCAAGCTCTACCGCGAGCTGGTGGAGGCCGAGCGAGCCGACCACCGCAAGGCCACCGCCGCCGCCACCGAGGCGCTGGCTCATGTGGCCGAGCCTGCCGCGGCGAAGCCGCTGCTGGTCGCCGTCACCACCAAGGGCGGCGGGCGCATCAACCAGCACTTCGGCCACGCCCGCGAGTTCCAGGTCTTCGAGGTGGACGCCACCGGCGTGCGCTTCATCGGCCACCGCCGCGCGGACAACTACTGCGTCGGCGGCTACGGCGAGGACGACAAGCTCGACGTCATCATCGCCGCCCTGGAAGGGGTGTCGACGGTGCTGACCGCCAAGATCGGCGACTGCCCGCGCGAAGCGCTGGAAAAGGCCGGCCTGACCGTCAGCGACGCCTACGCCTACGAGTACATCGAATCCTCCATCGGCGCCTACTACACCGCAACGGTGGGCACGGTGGACGCCGGGCGGGTGAGCGCCTGAGCCTGGGGGCATCCGGCGCTCACCCGTCCCATAAACCCACGAACGTGGATTTCGAGAGGAGCTGGTTCCATGACCTACAAGATCGTGGCCGCAGAATGCACCGTTTGCGGCGCCTGTGAATTCGAATGCCCCAATGGCGCGATCCGCATGAAGGGCGACACCTACATCATCAACCCCGACAAGTGCACCGAGTGTGACGGCGATACCGCCACCAAGTGTGCCGCGGTTTGCCCTTCCGGCGCCTGCGTACCGGCGGCGTAAGGGCGACGGGCGCGGCGGCGGCCTCTGGGGGCCTTGTGCCGTCGCCGCTGCCCGGTCAATCCGTGCCGCCGCCGCAGTCCCTGCGGCGGGCGGACGGGTCCACGGGCGAAAGAGGGGCGGACGTCATCATGACGGCGGACATCCACGACAGCAGCGCGATCGACGCGCACCGCACCGGCGAACCGGTCCATGCCCTCGACTGGCAGGGGCGCCCGGTTTCGTGCGAGGGCTGCGAGTTCCGCCACGACGTTCTCGCCAAGGGTCTGTGCAAGCCGCTGCTGGCCTGCGTGCAAGACCGCTATGCTCGGCGCATCGAGCGCTTCTTCGATACCAATCCCGAGCTTTCGGACGCCTGCCTGAGCCATCCGCACTTCGAGGTGCGGGCCCTGGCCGTCCGCCACGCCGGCATCTTCAAGCTGCCGGCCATGCTGGCCGATCCCGACCCGGAAGTGCGCGCCGCCGCCGTCCTGCGGCTGCCGGCCCGTCAGGCGATGCGCCTGCGCAGCGATCCCGACCGCAAGGTGCGGGTCGCCGTCGCCGCCCGCCTGACCGGCGCCGACCTGGTGCCGCTGGGATCGGACGAGGACTATTACGTCCGTATGGTCACCGCCCGCCGGCTGCCCCACGACATGCTGCCGATGATGATGCACGACCGCGAGCCGGAAGTGCGCCGCGCCGTCGCCCGCCGCATCGCCGAGGACTGGCTGATCGCCATGGCCTGGGACGAAGACCCGCAGGTGCGGCTGGAAGTGGCGCAGCGCCTGACCGGGCATCAGCTGGCGGTGCTGCTGGACGACACCGACTTCCGCGTCCGCTTCGTCGTCGCCGAACGGGCGGAGCCCGAGCACCTGGCGGTGCTGGCCGGCGATCCGGTCGACGTGGTGGCGGAAATGGCGCGCAGCCGCCTGACGCCGCAGCCGGCGACGGTCATCACCGTCGATGCCTTCCCCCGGACAGGAGACCCCTCCGATGCGTGACGAGGTGATCGAAATATACGACGACCCCAAGTACGGCTACGGCGCCAAGGTGGTCTCCCGCAAGAACGTGCGCAACGACGGGACGTTTCCCGGCAAGGATATCGGCGAACTGTTGGTGAAGAAGGGTGATGTGGGTTACGTCAATTCCATCGGGACGTTCCTGCAGCGCTATTACATCTACGGGGTGGACTTCATCGAACGCGGTTACATCGTCGGCATGCGCGTCCATGAACTGGATCTGATCGAAGAGGAACCGAAACGATGAAGGTCACCATCCGCATGGTCGGCGACATCTACGAAGCCTATGTGCCGAAGAAGGACCTGGAAGAGAAGGTCGTCGCCATGGACAACGGCCGCATCTGGGGCGGCATCGTGACGCTCTCCAACGGCTGGAAGTTCCAGATGCCCGACCTGCCGGCCGACACCCGCCTGCCGATCACCGTCGACGCCCGCAAGCTGTCCGACGAGGACTGAGAGCGCGATCCCCTTCGTCCCCGCCGCAGGAGGCGCCCATGACCGCCCTTTCCGCCGCCGCCGCCCGCACCACGCTGGCCGGCCTGCGTGACGACATCGCCGCCGGCCGGCTGATCCCCTACCTCGGCCCCGACCTGCTGGTGGCCGACGGGCAGCCGGCGCCGGTGCCGGTCACCACCCGCGGCCTCGCCGACCGCCTCAACGCCAAGGTGGCGGTGCCGGGGCGCATCCGCGGCAACATGTGGTCGGTGGCGCAGTACATCGAAAGCCGCCGCCACCGCCAGACGCTGGAAAAGCTGCTGGCCGAGATCTTCGCGCCGCCGACGGCGCCGACGCCGCTGCACCGCTGGCTTGCCGGGCTGCCCGACCTGCCGATGATCGTCGACACCTGGTACGACGGCGCCATGGCCCAGGCCCTGGCGGAAGTGCGCGGCGGCAGTGCCGGCGCCGGCTGGGGGCAGGTGCAGGGGGTGACGCGCAACGGCGAATGGCGCGACATCTGGCGCAAGGCCTTCGACGCCGCCGGCACCGAGGTGGAGGAAACCGCCGCCGAGGGCTGGCAGACCATCCTCTACAAGCCGCACGGGTCGGTGGCACCGGCCGGCAACTATCTCGTCTCCGATGCCGATTACGTCGAGGTGCTGACGGAAATCGACATCCAGACGCCGATCCCGCCGCGCCTGAAGGATCTGCGCACCACGCGCGGCTTCGTCTTCCTCGGCTGCCGGTTCTACGACCAGATGCTGCGCATCTACGCCCGCCAGATCATCAAGCGGTCGCAGGGGCCGTACTACGCCGTGCTGGGCGAGGCGCCGACCCGCAACGAAGAGAAGTTCTTCGCCGAACAGGGCATCCAGGTGCTGCCGGTGCCGCTAGCGGAGGCCATGGCGGTGCTGGCCGGTCAGGTGGCGGAAGCGGCCTGAGCCGGCATCCCGGTACCGGAACGGAATACGATCAGGCGGTCCTTGGGGGAGGGTGGCCTGGTCGTGCGAGGGCGGGAAGCGGTCATCCCGCCCTCGCGCATTTTCAGGCCCCCGATCAGGGGTGGGAGTGGTCGCCGCCACAGCGGTGATCGCTGTGCAGGTTCGGGCAGGTCTCGACGTCGCCCTTGTCCTCGTCGCTGAGGCCGATCCACGCCCGCACCGCCGCCGGATCGAAACCGGCGCGGCGCTCGCCGCCGGATTCCATCAGCGGCCGGCGGATCAGCAGCGGCTCCGCCACCATGGCGGCGAGGGCGGCCTCGGCGGTGAAGGCGGCGGGGTCGACCTCGCCCGACTTCACCCGCGGCGCCGCCTTGTTGAACCACTCCGCCACCGGCCGGTCGCCGAAGAACGGCCGCAGCCGCTCCGCCGTCCACGGCTCGGCCAGCAGGTTGCGGGCGTCGACCGCATGACCGCTGGCGGCCAGCCAGGCCTTCTGCCGGGTGTTGTTGCGGCACCCCGGTTTTTCGTAGAACACCACCGTCGCCATTGCGCTTTCCTTCCGTCGGTCTGTCAGATGTCGATGCCGGACAGGCGCAGCAGCGCCGTGACCTGGGTGTAGATCTCGCCCTTCTTGCTGCCGTCGAGCTTGGTGAGCCACGCCCGCGGGATGGCGTCGACGCCATAGGTGGCGCCGGCCAGCATGCCGGCGATGGCGCCGGTGGTGTCGGCATCGCCGCCCTGGTTCACCGTCTCGATCAGGCACTGCTTGAAGCTGTCGGTGAGGAAGTAGTAGTGCAGCACCGTCTGCATGGTATCGACCACATAGGCGCTGGACTGGCCCTTGTAGGGGTCGAAGCGGAAGGTGCGGTGCTTTTCCACCAGCTGCTTGGCCAGCTCGCGGCAGTCGCGCATGCCGCCGCCGAGGATCAGCGTGCGCACCATGCGGCCAAGCGTCAGCGAGGCGTCGTCCGACAGCGGGTGATTGTGGGTGACGTGACACTGCCGCAGGGTCCAGTCCTCGAAGGCGGCATCGTCGTGCAGGGTCGCCAGCACCACCGGCAGCAGCCGCATGGCGGCGCCGTTGCCGGCATCGCCGTCGTGGTAGCCGGTCTGCAGGGTGCCGTGGGTGAGGTAGCGGCGGATGCCGCGGCGGCAGGTGTTGCCGACGTCGGCCGGCTTGGTCTTCAGCCACTCGGCGAAGGCCTCGTTGACGTCCTTGAGGTCGAAGCCCTGCGAGCGCACCAGCGAACGGCCGAGGGCCAGCGACATGTCGGTGTCGTCGGTGACCTGGCCGGCCTTCAGGCGCAGCCAGCCGCCGCCGATCATCTTGCTGTGCACCCCGTACTGGGCCTGGATCTCGGCGCGCGTCATGAACTCTACGGTCGCCCCCAGGGCATCGCCGACGGCAAGCCCGAGGTAGGCGCCGAGGGCGCGCTGGTGCAGGTCCGGTGTCTCCATGGCGGGCATCCTTCACTCTCTCCGTGGCGGCGCCCTCTGGCCGGGGCGCTTCCGGTCACTGATCCACCGTTTCCCGCCTGCTGGTCGGGCCGCGTTGGCCGCGGCTCCGTGGTATCGGGGCGCGAGCGAGGGCCTCGCGCCGGGCCCTGTCAGAAGTACGACACTCCCACCTCGTAATCGCCGCCGATGACCAGGAACTCGTCCTCCCCCTTCAGCGGGTGGACCGGCAGCAGGCGGGAGAAGAACACGATCTTCGGCGCCGGCACCTGCGCCTCCAGGATGTGGTCGCCGAAGCAGCCGGCGATCTCCCGCTCCGACGAGAAGGAGATGAGGTTGTTCATGCGGATCACCGCCCGCCGCTTGCCGAGCCGTTCCACCATCTGGTGTTCGTTGTAGTCATTGACGCCGCGCCACAGGGTCAGGTGGCTGTGGCCGGGGGCGACGAAACGCTCCAGCGCCCACTGGCAGAAGGCGTACATGATGTCCAGCTGCACGTAGATCGAGTTGTTGTGGAAGCGGCTGGTCATCTTCTCGGCGATGTAGCAGGCCCAGCTGGCGCTGCCCACCTGCAGGATCGGGTCCTTGTGATAGGTGGGGAACAGGCCGAAGCGGCTTTCCACCCACCCCTTCAGCACCGCCCCCTCCGGGCTGTTGTTGTCGTAGCCCCAGCCCTTGAACAGACGCAGGTAGCTGGAGCGGAAGCGGCGCACGCCGTCGGCCTTGCGGGCCTTTTCATGCTGTTCCGGCTCCAGGTCGAACATGGCCGCCATGTACTTGTGAAAGGCGTCGGCGGCATCGGCCAGGGTGGGGCTGTCGTCCAGCATGGTGAAGAACGACTTGTTCATCTCCCGCACGCCGGCGATGCGCAGCGGCACCGGATGGGCGTTGTAGGCGACGCTCGCCAGCAGCGGCGTCGGGATGCCGACCAGATTGGTGCTGTGGCCCACCTGCGGCGGTGGGGGCGCTGCGGTCTTGTCCACGGTCGCGACATCCTCCCTGCGGTCCGGCGGCTCGCCTCGACGGCGAGGGCAGAGCCTTGCAAGAACCATGCCCCTTGATTTTATGCGGATAAACGACCGTGCGCCGCCGGGATCGGGGCGGTGGGGCGTCCCTCCGGTCTGTGGGGGTCACGACACTGTGTCAGGGGTTTGTCGGGTTCGCAACAGAACCGCCGGATCGTCGCCGGACCCGTCCGGGTACCGGAAAGGCCTGCGAAATCAACGTTCTGCCTTAACCCTATGGCGAGTGGGTGAACTTGGCACGGGCGATGCATCTGTCGGGGCGTGAGGCGGGTGGACACCCCGCCGGAGAGTTTCGAAGACCCGACATGGAAAAGGAAGGATAGATCCATGGCTCTGCGTCAGATCGCGTTCTACGGCAAGGGTGGCATCGGCAAGTCCACTACCTCCCAGAACACCCTCGCCGCCCTGGTCGAGATGGGTCAGAAGATCCTGATCGTCGGCTGCGACCCGAAGGCTGACTCGACCCGCCTGATCCTCAACACCAAGCTGCAGGACACCGTGCTGCACCTGGCCGCCGAGGCCGGGTCGGTCGAGGACCTGGAACTCGAAGACGTGATGAAGATCGGCTACAAGGGCATCAAGTGCACTGAGTCCGGTGGCCCTGAGCCGGGCGTCGGCTGCGCCGGCCGTGGCGTCATCACCGCCATCAACTTCCTGGAAGAAAACGGCGCCTACGACGACGTCGACTACGTCTCCTACGACGTGCTGGGCGACGTGGTGTGCGGCGGCTTCGCCATGCCGATCCGCGAGAACAAGGCGCAGGAAATCTACATCGTCATGTCCGGCGAGATGATGGCGCTCTATGCCGCCAACAACATCTCCAAGGGCATCCTGAAGTACGCCAACACCGGCGGCGTGCGCCTGGGCGGGCTGATCTGCAACGAGCGCCAGACCGACAAGGAACTGGAACTGGCCGACGCGCTGGCCGCCAAGCTGGGCTCCAAGGTCATCCACTTCGTGCCGCGCGACAACATCGTCCAGCACGCCGAACTGCGTCGCCAGACGGTGATCCAGTACGCGCCGGAGAGCAAGCAGGCCGAGGAATACCGCCAGCTCGCCACCAAGATCCACAACAACGCCGGCAAGGGCGTCATCCCGACCCCGATCTCCATGGAAGAGCTGGAAGAGATGCTCATGGAGTTCGGCATCATGAAGTCGGACGAACAGGCCCTGGCCGAACTGGAAGCCAAGGAAGCTGCCGCCGCCGCCGCCAAGGCGTAAGGCGCGGGCGCCCATCGGCGCCGACGATACCGGCCGTCGCCCCGGAGGGACGTGCGATTTAACGCACGCCGGGGCGGCCCCGGCCCGCAAGGGCCAGGTTGAGAGACAGGAGACAGGCGATGAGCCTCGACTATACGAACGACAAGGAGCTCTCCCAGAAGCTGATCGCGGAGGTGCTCGAAGCCTACCCGGAAAAGGCGGCGAAGAAGCGCAAGAAGCACCTGGGCGTCACCGAGCTGGGCAAGTCGGACTGCGGCGTGAAGTCCAACGTCAAGTCCGTCCCCGGCATGATGACCATCCGCGGTTGCGCCTATGCCGGCTCGAAGGGCGTGGTGTGGGGTCCGATCAAGGACATGATCCACATCAGCCATGGTCCGGTCGGCTGCGGTCACTACTCCTGGTCCCAGCGCCGTAACTACTACATCGGCAAGACCGGCGTGGACAGCTTCGGCACCATGCAGTTCACCACCGATTTCCAGGAAAAGGACATCGTCTTCGGCGGCGACAAGAAGCTGGAGAAGACGATCGACGAGATCAACCAGCTGTTCCCGCTGGTCAACGGCATCTCCATCCAGTCGGAATGCCCGATCGGCCTGATCGGTGACGACATCGAGGCGGTCGCCCGCAAGAAGGGCAAGGAAATCGGCAAGACCATCGTGCCGGTCCGCTGCGAAGGCTTCCGCGGCGTCTCCCAGTCCCTCGGCCACCACATCGCCAACGACGCGGTGCGCGACTGGGTGCTGGAAAAGTCCGACGCGCAGTGGGAAACCAGCCCCTACGACGTGGTCATCATCGGCGACTACAACATCGGCGGCGACGCCTGGGCCTCGCGCATCCTGCTTGAGGAAATGGGCCTGCGGGTCATCGGTTCGTGGTCGGGCGACGCCACCCTGGCGGAGCTGGAGCGGGCGCCGAAGGGCAAGCTGAACCTCATCCACTGCTACCGGTCGATGAACTACATCTGCCGCTTCATGGAAGAGAAGTACGGCGTGCCGTGGATGGAATACAACTTCTTCGGCCCGAGCCAGATCGAGGCGTCCCTGCGCAACATCGCCGCGCAGTTCGACGAGACGATCCAGGCCAATGCCGAGAAGGTGATCGCCAAGTACCGCCCGCTGGTCGATGCGGTCATCGCCAAGTACCGTCCGCGCCTGGAAGGCAAGCGGGTGATGCTCTACGTCGGCGGCCTGCGCCCGCGTCACGTCGTCACCGCCTACGAAGATCTCGGCATGGAGATCTGCGGCACGGGCTACGAATTCGCCCACAACGACGATTACCAGCGCACCACCCACTACGTTAAGGACGGCACGCTGATCTACGACGACGTTTCCGGCTTCGAGCTGGAGAAGTTCATCGAAGGCCTGCGCCCCGACCTGGTCGGCTCCGGCATCAAGGAAAAGTACGCCACCCAGAAGATGGGCGTGCCCTTCCGCCAGATGCACTCGTGGGATTACTCGGGTCCGTATCACGGCTACGACGGCTTCGCCATCTTCGCCCGCGACATGGACATGGCGATCAACAATCCGGTGTGGAGCCTCTACCAGGCCCCGTGGAAGGCGGCGTAAGCCCCTTCCTCCGCCCGGCCCCACGCTAGAGACCAGGAGATACCGACATGCCTCAGAGCGCCGAGAAGGTCCTCGACCACAAGCCGCTGTTCCAGGAACCTGAATATCAGGAGATGTTCAAGGCCAAGAAGGAACAGTTCGAGTGCCCGCACCCCGAAGACAAGGTCCAGGAGATCGCCGACTGGACCAAGTCGTGGGACTACCGCGAGAAGAACCTGGCCCGTGAAGCCCTGGTGGTGAACCCGGCCAAGGCCTGCCAGCCGCTGGGCGCGGTGTTCGCCGCCGCCGGCTTCGAAGAGACCCTGTCCTTCGTCCACGGCTCGCAGGGCTGCGTCGCCTACTACCGCTCGCACCTCGCCCGTCACTTCAAGGAAGCGTCCTCGGCCGTTTCCTCGTCCATGACGGAAGATGCGGCCGTGTTCGGCGGCATGAACAACATGATCGACGGCCTGGCCACCGCCGCCAGCCTGTACAAGCCGAAGATGATCGCCGTCAGCACCACCTGCATGGCGGAAGTCATCGGCGACGACCTGCAGGCCTTCATCGCCAACGCCAAGGACAAGGGCTCGGTGGCCGGCGACTTCCCGGTGCCCTTCGCCCACACCCCCGCCTTCGTCGGCAGCCACACCACCGGCTACGACAACATGATGAAGGGCATCCTGTCCTACTTCTGGAACAAGGGTGAGCGGGTCGCCGGCGACAAGCTGAACATCATCCCCGGCTTCGACGGCTACGCCGTCGCCAACAACCGCGAACTGAAGCGGATGCTGGGCCTGATGGGGGTGGACTTCACCCTGCTGTCCGACGTGTCCGACGTCTACGACATGCCGGCAGACGGCACCTTCAACATGTACGCCGGCGGCACCACCATCGAGGACACGGCGGCGGCGCTGAACGCCAAGGCCACCCTCTCGCTGCAGCAGTACTGCACCGAGAAGACCCTCGAATACGCCGCGGAGAAGGGTCAGGCCGTCAAGGCGCTGAACTGCCCCATGGGCGTGAAGGGCACCGACGCCTTCCTGATGGCGGTCAAGGAACTGACCGGCAAGGACGTGCCCGAGGAGCTGCTGGTCGAGCGCGGCCGCCTGGTCGACGCCATCGCCGACAGCATGAACTACCTGCACGGCAAGAAGTTCGCCATCTACGGCGATCCGGACTTCACCCTGGGCATGGCGCAGTTCCTGCTGGAAGTGGGCGCCGAGCCGACCCACGTGCTTGCCACCAACGGCGGCAAGTCCTGGGAAAAGGCCATGACCGAAATGCTGGCCTCCTCGCCCTTCGGCGAAGGCTGCCAGGTGTGGGCGGGCAAGGACCTGTGGCACCTGCGCTCCATCCTCGCCACCGAGCCGACCGACTTCCTGATCGGTAACTCCTACGGCAAGTATCTGGAGCGTGACCTCGGCATTCCGCTGATCCGCCTGACCTTCCCGATCTTCGACCGCCACCACCACCACCGCTTCCCGACCTTCGGCTATCAGGGCGGCCTGCGGGTGCTGGTGACGATCCTCGACAAGATCATGGATCAGCTCGACCTGGAAACCAACGTGCCGGGCAAGACGGACATCTCGTTTGACCTGACCCGCTGATCGCTCCGGCGGTCAGACCCGATCGAAAGCCGCGACCGGCCGGAGGGGCAACCCTCCGGCCGGTTCGCTGCGTGAAGGGGCAGTTCATACCAGGCTGCCATGAGGGCACCTCATGGCCACCTGGCAAGCGCGACCGCGCGCCGCCGCTTATGCGGCGTGAGCCAAGGCCGCGAGGAGCGGCCGCCCAGCCTGGTATCAACCCAGCGGCTTGCCCATCTCGCCGGCCAGGTCCTGCACGAACTGCCAGGCGACGCGGCCGGAGCGGCTGCCGCGGGTGACCGACCATTCGATGGCGCGGGCGCGCAGGTCTTCGGGCGCGATCGCGAGGCCATAGGCGGCGACATAGCCCGACACGATAGCCAGGAAGGTCGCCTGATCCAGGTTGTGGAAGCCGAGCCACAGGCCGAAACGGTCGGACAGCGACACCTTTTCCTCCACCGCCTCGCTGGCGTGGATGGCGGTCGACTTCTCGTTCTCGATCATATCGCGCGACAGGATGTGCCGGCGGTTGGAGGTAGCGTAGAGGATCACCGTCTCCGGGCGCCCCTCGACGCCGCCGTCCAGTACCGCCTTCAGCGACTTGTAGCTGGTGTCGTCGCCGTCGAACGACAGGTCGTCGCAGAACAGCACGCAGCGCCGGCCGCTGTCGCGCAGCAGGTGCAGCAGGTCGGGCAGGGTGGGGATGTCCTCGCGGTGGATCTCCACCAGCGCCAGCGAGCCCGGCGCCTCGGCATTGACGGCCGCGTGCACCGCCTTCACCAGCGAGCTTTTGCCGGTGCCGCGGGCGCCCCACAGCAGGGCGTTGTTGGCCGGCAGGCCGCGGGCGAAGCGGCGGGTGTTCTCCAGCAGGGTGTCGCGCTGGTGCTGCACGCCCTGCAGCAGGGCCAGATCCACCCGGTTGACCTTCGGCACCGGCTCCAGCCACTGGCGGTCGGCGTGCCAGACGAAGGCATCGGCGGCGGACAGGTCCGGGGCCCGCGGCGGCGGCGCCAGCCGCTCCAGGGCCTCGGCAATGCGGGTCAGAACGGGCAGGAGGTCGTTGTCGTTCATGGCCTTCTTCGACGGTCTTGAGGGGCAACGCCAAGGCGTTGGGCGGATTGCGTTTGCAACTGTCGTCCGGCCCGTTATAGTCCCGGCAATCGCGTTGGACCTAGGAGTTATTCCGGATGTTCATTTCCCCCGCCTACGCTCAGGGCGCGCCGGGTGGCGCCATGGGAGGGCTCGAGGCCTTCCTGCCGCTGATCCTGATCTTCGTGGTGTTCTACTTCCTGCTCATCCGGCCGCAGCAGAAGCGCATGAAGCAGCACAAGGAGCTGCTGGCCAACATCCGTCGCGGTGACCGCATCGTCACCAACGGCGGCATCATCGGCCAGGTCACCAAGGTGCAGGACGGCGAGCTGCAGGTGGAAATCGCCGAAGGCGTCAAGGTGAAGGTGCTGCGCGACATGGTCGCCAACGTGCTGGCCAAGACCGAGCCGGTGTCCGGCGGCAAGGGCGACGCCGATGCCGCCGACGAGGCGGCCAACGACGCCGCCGCGGCGCCTGCCGCCGACGCCGACAAGGGCAAGGCCGGCGGCCTGAAGAGCCTGCTGACCGGCCGCAAGTGATCTGCGGGGGTGGCGGACGGCTGCGTCCGCCCCCACATCCTGTGCCGCCTCGCCTAATCGGACCCAAGCCCCCCTCATGCTCTACTTCGCCAAGTGGAAGATCGGCCTGATCCTCGCCGTGGTGCTGGCCGGCATCGTCTTCGCCCTGCCGACCGCCCTGCCGCGGTCGGTGACCGACGGACTGCCGGGCTGGCTGCAGCCGGTCAACCTCGGCCTCGACCTGCAAGGTGGCTCCTACCTGCTGCTGGAGGTGGAAACCGACGCGGTCATCGCCGAGCAGCAGACCAACGTGGTGGAGACCATCCGCTCGTCGTTCCGCGAGAACCGGGTGCGCTACCGCGACCTGGGGGTTGAGGGGGGCGCGGTGACCGTGCGGGTGGCCGAGGCGGAAGACCGCGCCCGCGCCGCCGACCTGCTGCGCGCCATCGACCCCGATGCGCTGCGCATGGAAGCCGGCGACGACGGCCTGTTCTCCCTGCGGCTGACCGACGAGGCGATCCAGCAGCGGCGCATCAATGCGGTCAACCAGTCCATCGAGATCGTCCGCCGCCGCGTCGACGAGACCGGCACCCGCGAGCCGACCATCCAGCGCCAGGGCGACCAGCGCATCATCGTCGAGTTGCCGGGCATCGACGACCCCGAGCGCGTGAAGGAACTCATCGGCCAGACCGCCAAGCTGACCCTGCACATGGTCGACCACGACGCCGACCTGCAGGAAGCCATGCGCGGCCGCGTGCCGCCGGGCTCCATGCTGGTGCAGTCGGCGGAGGCCTCGGCCCCCGGCGGCCAGCAGGTGCCCTATGTGGTGCGCCGCAAGGTGGAGGTGGCGGGCGACCGCCTGACCGATGCCCAGCCGAGCTTCCAGAACGGCCAGCCGGTGGTCTCCTTCCGCTTCGACACCGCCGGCGCCCGCCAGTTCGGCAACGTCACCACCGCCAATACCGGCCGCCAGCTGGCGATCCTGCTGGACGACAAGGTGATCAGCGCGCCGCGCATCAACGAGCCCATCGTCGGCGGCTCCGGCGTCATCACCGGCAGCTTCACCGTCCAGCAGGCGCAGGATCTGGCGCTGCTGCTGCGCGCCGGCGCCCTGCCGGCACCGCTGACGGTGCTGGAGGAACGCACCGTCGGCCCCGGCCTCGGCCAGGATTCCATCGAGGCCGGCGCCCTTGCCTCGGTGCTCGGCCTGGTGCTGGTGGTGGTGTTCATGGTTGTCGCCTACGGCCTGTTCGGGGTGTTCGCCAACATCGCCCTGCTGACCAACCTGGTGATCCTGCTCGGCGCCCTGTCGGCCCTGGGCGCGACGCTGACCCTGCCCGGCATCGCCGGCATCGTGCTGACGCTCGGCATGGCGGTGGATGCCAACGTGCTGATCTACGAGCGCATCCGCGAGGAAATGAAGGGCGGCCGCACCATCCAGAATGCCGTTGAGGTGGGCTATCGCCAGGCGTTGAGCGCCATCTTCGACTCCAACATCACCACCCTGGCGGCGGCGGCGCTGCTGTTCTCCTTCGGCACCGGCCCGGTGAAGGGCTTCGCGGTGACCCTGGGGATCGGCATCATGACCTCCATGTTCACCGCCATCATGGTGAACCGCCTGATCGTGGTCACCTGGCTGCGCCGGACCCGTCCCAAGACCCTGCCGATCTGAAGGTGCCCGTCATGTTCCGCGGTATCCGTTTCGTCCCCGACACGACGACCATCGACTTCATCGGCAAGCGCATGATCGGCATGCTGCTGTCGGGCCTGCTGGTCGCCGTCAGCCTGATCTCGCTGTCGGTGCAGGGGCTCAACTTCGGCATCGACTTCGCCGGCGGCCTGCTGATCGAGGCCCGCACCCAGCAGGAAGCCAACCTGTCGGACATGCGCCAGCGCCTCAACAGCCTGGGCCTCGGCGACGTGGCCATCACCGGCATCGGCGATACCGGCCGCGACGTCATGATCCGCGTGCCCAAGCAGGCCGGTGACGAGGAGGCGCAGATGGCTGCCCTCAACGCCGTGCGCGGGGCGCTGGACGCCGATGTCGACTACCGCCGTACCGAAGTGGTCGGCCCCAAGGTGGGGCAGGAACTGGTGCGCGACGGCGCCCTGGCCGTCGGCCTCGCCATCCTCATCATCTCGGCCTACATCTGGTTCCGGTTCGAGTGGCAGTTCGGCGTCGGCGCCCTGGTGGCGACCATCCACGACGTCATCGTCACCCTTGGCGTCTATTCGCTGTTCCAGATCGACTTCGACCTGACGACGGTGGCGGCGCTGCTGACCATCGCCGGCTATTCGATCAACGACACGGTGGTCAACTACGACCGCGTGCGCGAGAACCTGCGCCGCTACAAGACCACCACCCTGGGCGACCTCATCAACATCTCGCTCAATCAGGTGCTGTCGCGCACCATCCTGACCAGCGGCACGACGCTGATCGCGGTGCTGGCGATCCTGATTTTCGGCGGCCCGGTGTTGCGCGGCTTCGCCATCGGCCTTACGTGGGGTATCGTGATCGGCACCTTCTCGTCGATCTATGTCGCCATGCCGCTGCTGCTGTATACCGGCGTGCGGCGCGAGGGCGACAGCGACGGCGATGCCGAGCCCTACGCCGATGCCGAGAAGGCCGCCGAAGGCGACGCCGGCGCCCGGGGCTGAGACCGCTCCGCTCCGCCGGCGCCGCCCACTCCGCCAAAGCGACCTTCGGAGGCCCTGTTGGACATCACCCCGCTGATCCCCGGCGACCGCAAGCTCATCCAGCGTTACGGCGACGGCCGCTTCCGCATCACCAACGAACACTTCGACGGCAACGTCATCGTGTTTCCGCACAAGGTGGTGCCGTGGCCGGTGGACAGTGCCGGCGCCATGACGGCGGAAAGCCTGCAGGCGGTGATGGACGAGGCGGGGCGTGTGGACATCCTGCTGGTCGGCTGCGGCCGCTTCATGGCTCCCATCCCGCCGGCGGTGCGCCGGGCGCTGAAGGACGGCGCCGGCGTCACCATGGACCCCATGGACACCGGCGCCGCCTGCCGCACCTACAACGTGCTGCTGGCCGAGGAACGGAAGGTTGCTGCGGCACTGATCGCCGTCTGAGCCGCCGCCGCGGCGAGCGCCCGAGGACTCCGGCCGCCTATCTCGACGAAGTTGTCGACCGGGTGGGGGGTGTCCGCCTTGAGGCAGACTCGGTGCCGCAGTGTGGGGTTACACCAAATTTGGCCCGCTGCCGACTGTGATCTTCACGGGCGGCACGCCTGGGGCTCTCGCGGCACGGCGCCGCCCCGCCCAGCTCGCCCAATGCCAGCAGGCGCTTGGGGGGGTGCTTATCGTCCTTCCTCTACCGCCACCGCAACTCCATGGAGCGTATGCTCAGCCGCCTGAGAGACTTCCGCCGCATCGCGATGAGGTGCGACCGTCCGACCGTCAACTTGCTCACCGCCGTTCAAGATGCCGCTTTTTGTTGGCTGTTAGTGAATGGCCTGGGGCGGAAATTCTCTGTCGTACCTGTGGCCGGATAAGTCAGGTAGTCCCACTTGTGGAACTGCCGGACCACCCGGTGGGTGTCGTGCCCTTACTCCATGGCTGCGCCACGTTCGACGGGTGAAAAAAGCTGTGCACCGGGTGGAGCCCTGCCGGCATGGAAAAGCCGCCCGTGATGTGGCGGCTTCTGGAGTTGGCAGGGCAGAAGAGGGTTACGGCGGGGCGGAGATCTCCGCCAATTTGTCGCGCTGCCAAGTTACCGGGGTCGCCTATTACTATGTGATGGGTTGAGCTCCGCCGACGCTGCCGGGGACCACTGCGCCCGGCCGTCCAGTAGTGCCCGCTGGTCCGCACCGGTCCCCCTACTCCTCCTCCAGCTGCGTGGCGATGGTGTCGGCCAGGGTTTCTGCGTCGAAGTCCTCGCCGTTGGCCAGCACGATGACCGTCAGGCCGGTGTCCAGGCGGCGGTGGTAGGCGGTGGCGGTGCCGTACCATGAGCCGCCATGGACCGCGATGCGCTCGCCTTCCTCATCCTGATACAGCGACCAGCCCCAGCCGTAGCCGCCTCCGTCGCCGTCGTCGAGGGCGCGGCCGGCGTCCAGGCGGCCGTTGGTGAACAGCATCGCCCGCGTCTTCGACGGGATCAGCGAGCCGCCGCCGGCCAGGGCGGCTTCATAGCGGGCGAGGTCGTTGAGGCTGGTCCACACCGTGCCGTCGCCGACCACGGCGCTGTCCCAGGAACTGGGCTCGAAGTTGCCGCCGCTGCCGGCGTAGCCGGTCGCCCGCCGTTTCGGGTCCGCCGGCCCGCCGGCCGCCGTCGAAGTCATGCCGAGCGGCCCGAACAGGCGGGCCTTCAACACCGCGTCCAGCCCCGGCGCGCCATCCACCGCCGCGACCAGCGAGCCGAGTACGGCATAGCCGGTGTTGGAGTAGTCGAAGGCCGTGCCCGGCTTGTGCAGCAGCGGCGTGGCGGCGACCCAGGTCAGCACGTCCTGGTTGGTGGTGGTCTCGTCGAAGGCGATCTCGTCGTTGCCGTCCAGGTAATCGGCGAAGCCGGAGGTATGGTGCACCAGGTCGGCGACGGTGATCGGACGGTGCCCGCCGGGGTGGGTGGAGGGCAGGGCCGGCAGCACCTTGGAGACGGGCGTGTCGGCCGCCAGGCGTCCTTCCGCCACCTGCAGCGCGGCGGCGAGGGCGGTCATCTGCTTGGAGACGGAGGCGAGGTCGAACAGGGTGTCGCCATCCACCGGCCTGCGCTGCGCGATGTCGGCAAGGCCATAGCCGGCGGCGTGCAGGGTCTTGCCGTTGCGGGTGACGAGCACCGCCAGCCCCGGCGTCTCCGCCCCCACGTGCGGCCGCACCAGGGCATCGACGGAGGCCATGCGCTCCGCCGCCAGCGTCGGCGCGGCAGCAAGACAGACGGCAAGCCCGGACATAAGGCGGGCGGCGAGGCGGGTCAGGGAAAGCATCGGCGACAGGTCCGTCCACGGGAATGCGGGCGGCTAGTCTACCTGCGCGGGGATAGACCTGTCGATCATGATGGAAATGATGCCGCCCGACCGCCCTCGTCCCCGGCGGCGGCGCGCAGCGCCCGCGGCTGGTTGCGGATCAGTACCAGGCTCGCCCCGGCCAGGCCCGGCACCGGGCGCACCTGCGGCGATTCCAGGTCGGCGAGCACGTCGAGCACGCTCCAGTCCATCTGCAGGTTGAAGCCGATGGCGTCGGAGAACGGTTCCGCCGCCCGCTCCACCAGCGCCCGCAGCGGCTTGGTGGAGGAGAACCGGTTGACGATCAGGATGCTGCCGCCGGGCCGGCACAGGCGGCGCATTTCGGCCAGCAGGCGTTCCGGTTCCGGCGTCACCGACAGCACGTACATGCTGACCACGGTGTCGAAACTGCCGTCGGGGAAGGGGGTGGCGCGGGCGTCCATTTCCTCCAGCGCCTCAATGTGGCCGAGGCCGTGGCGGCGAACCCGCTCGCGGGCGCGGTCGAGCATTTCGGCGCTGAGGTCGATGCCCACCACCCGCGAGGCCGGATCATAGTGCGGCAGCGACAGGCCGGTGCCGACGTGCGCCTCCACCACCCGCCCCGGCGGCAGGCCGT
The DNA here is from genome assembly GCF_039523075.1 of Caenispirillum bisanense. Classification (NCBI taxonomy): domain Bacteria; kingdom Pseudomonadati; phylum Pseudomonadota; class Alphaproteobacteria; order Rhodospirillales; family Novispirillaceae; genus Caenispirillum; species Caenispirillum bisanense. Next base: position 94,534 of record NZ_BAAAEP010000005.1, on the reverse strand, counting down.
TGATGAGCTGCACGGCGGCGCGGCGGCCACGGTCCAGGAAGCCGCCGAAGATCATGTCATAGACCGGCGCATAACGGCGGTAGGACGCCTTCACCGCCGCCAGCCCGATGCCGAGCCGCTTGGCCGGCCGCGACCGCGGACGGTCGCCGCCGCCGCCGCTGCTGCCGGTGGCGGCCGGGGTCTGGCCGTCGGTGTTCCGCGCGCCCGTGTTGCCGTGCATCACCCTCTCCCTGCTGTGGCACCGCCGCGCCCGACTCCCGGCGCGGCCTGGGTGTGAACGTTTCGTACCGCCGGAAGGCTCTCCGCCGCCGCCGTCACGGCCGCAGGCGGTGGGCGTGCAGGCGCTCGTACCAGGGCATGGCGGCCTCCGCCACCCGGGCATACTGCGGCGGCAAGGGGGAGGCGGGCGGCGGCGGCGGGCCGAAGCCGGTGGAGGCTTCGACCGAGGCGTACCAGTGCGGCGCCCACACGCCGTCGCTCGCCCGCCGCCCCGCCGGCCACGCCAGCATGGCGTCGAGGAAGGGCACGCCGAGCGCCGCGCACAGGGCGCCGAGCACACCGCGCGGGTCGGTCAGCACGTCGCGGCCGTCCACCACCGGCGGCGCCGCGCCCAGGCGGTCGGCGACGCGGTCGAACAGCTCCGCCTGCCGCACCACGCCGATGTCGGCCAGCTCGCAGTCGGCGCGTTTCTGGGTGTAGGAGGCCACCACCTCGCGCGGGTCGCGGATGAGGAAGGCGTGGCGCAGCCCGTCCATCCACTCCAGGCCGATCTGCGGCAGCATGTGGTGGGTCATGTGCTTCTGGTAGAACACGGTGGCGCCGTCCGGCAGCGGCTCGTCCGCCACCTGCCGCGCCACCTCGCGCCAGTCGGTGGGCTGGCTGGCCAGCACCTCGGCGCGGCCGGGGTGGTCGATGCCGGTGGCGGCGAGGTAGGCGGCATAGAACGGCTCGTCCACCACCACCGTATCGGGGCGGTTTTCCCACGCCCGCATCATGGCGGTGGAGATGTTGCGCGGGCCCGACCACATGGCGATGCGCAGCACGGCGGTCATGGCGCGGCTCCCTCGGTCAGCATGAAGTCTTCATACCAGCCGGCGAGGCGGCGGGTGAGCGGGCCGGGGCGGCCGTCGGCGATGGGGCGGCCGTCGATGCGGGTGACCGGGGTGATGCCGCCCAGGGTGCCGGTGACGAAGGCCTCGTCGGCGGACCACGTCTCGGCCAGGGTGAAGTCGGTTTCGCGCACGGTCAGGCCGTGGGCGGCGGCGATGCCCAGCACCTTGCGGCGGGTGATGCCCTTGAAGTTGTAGCGGCCGGTGGAGGTCCACAGCTCGCCGCGCCGGATGATGAAGAAGTTGGTGCTGTTGCAGCTGGCGACGAAGCCGTGGGGATCGAGCATCAGCGCTTCGTCGGCGCCGGCCTCGATGGCCTGCAGCAGCGCCTGGATCAGGTTCAGGCGGCTGTGGGAATTGAGCCGCAGGTCGAACACGTCCGGGCTGCTGCAGCGGATGGCGGAGGTGAACAGGCTGAGGCCGCGTTCCTTCACCTCCGGCCGCGGCGTCTTGTATTCCGCCAGGATGACGATGGTCGGCCCGCCGATGACGAAGCGGGGGTCCTGGTTCACCGTGCTCTTGCGGCCGCGGGTGATCATCAGCCGCAGGTGGGCGCCGTCGGTCATGCCGTTGCGGGCCAGCGTCTCGTGGATGAGGGCGGTGAGGGCGGCGCGGTCGAGGCCGATGTCCAGGCGGATGGCGCCGGCGCCTTCGTACAGGCGGTCGAGGTGGTCGTCGAGCGCCAGGATGCGCCCCTTCACCAGCCGCAGGCCTTCCCACACCCCGTCGCCGAGGCCGAAGCCGGCGTCGAACACCGACACCGTCGCCTCGTTGCGGGGCACGAAGCGGCCATCGACATAGACCAGTACCGACTCGTTGCGCGGGTCTTCGACGTACCCTTGCGCGCTGTCCTTCGACATGATGCCTCCGTCGCTGGCGCGGCCCGGAAAGAGGCCGAGCAGAGAGGAAGGGTATGCGCAACGGAAAGGCGAGCGCAAGGGTCAGACCGGCAGCCGCTGCTCCACCGGCAGGTCGGCCACTTCCGCCCGCAGGGCGTCGATGAAGGCCTTCTCGGCGCGGTTCAGCTTGGCCTGCGGGTTCCACATGAGATGGATGTCGACCGGCGCCACGCCGCCATAGGGCGGCAGTTCCCACAGCTCGCCGTCGGCCACGTCGCGGGCGGCGATGTGGTCGGGCAGGGGGCCGATGCCGAGGCCGCAGACGATCATCCGCCGCACTTCCTCCAGGTTGGCGGAGGCGCCGACGATGCGGCCGGCGAAGCCCTCGCGGGCGCGGAACACCGCCAGCGGCGACAGGGTGCCATCGATCTGGTCGGTGGTGAAGGAGACGAAATCCTCCTTCCGCAGGTCGGCGATGTCGAGGTCGCGCAGGCCGTAGAAGCGATGGGTGCGGCCGCAGTACAGGCGATAGGTCTGGTGGATCAGCACCTCGCTCTGCAGGCCGGGCACCGCCTCGCGCATCAGGCAGATGCCGAGGGTGCCGATCTTCTGCTGCAGGGCGACGTGAACGTCGGTGGAGGGGATGACGTCGATGCGGAAGGTGACCTTGGGGTGGTGTTCGTGGAACTGCTTCAGCACCCGGTCGAGCACCACCGTCTGGATGCGGCTGGTCATGAGGATGCGGACATGGCCGGAGATTTCCTCGCGGATCTCGCGCACCAGGATGCCGAAGCGGCTGATGGTGCCGTAGATGTCGACGATCTCGCGGTAGATGGTCTCTCCCGCCTCGGTCACCCGGAAGCGGCCGGGGCCGCGCTCGATCAGCTGGCGGCCGAGCTGCGCCTCCAGCCGCTTCAGCGCCAGGCTGACCGCCGGCTGGGTGAGGAACAGGCGGCCGGCGGCGGCGGTGATGCCGCCTTCCTGGACGATCACCATGAAGGTGCGCAGCAGGTTCCAGTCCAGCTGGTTGCCGAGGCGGTCGAGGTCGCGGGTCTGGGTCATGGCGGGGCGGCGGTCCGGGTTCGGGATAAGGCGAGTAAATAGGGCGGAGCAGCTTCACCCGATGCGCTGTGGCGGCGGACGCAGGGTTCTGCTCACACTGGCAACCAGGGCGCGCCGGCTGCCGCCGTCGGTGCCACCCTCAGGCGCAGCAGACCATAAATCCGGCTTATGTCGCAAATCAGAAATCCCAATTTGCGCGCTGCGGCTTTCAGGCTCCTAATGACGAAGCCGCGGTGAATGAACATGCACCAAGCCGGGCCCGCCCAGGACCCCGTCGCCGCCGGCAGGAGGTTTCACCAGGACGGACCGGCCCCGCGCGCCCGCAGGCGGCGCCCGTCGCGTTCGTCCGTAGCATGGGAGAGTGTGTCGCATGGCCTCGAAGCAGGGCAAGGTGTCGGCCGCGGAGTGGAAGACCCGCGTCGATCTGGCCGCCGCCTACCGTCTGTTCCACCTGCTCGGCATGACCGACCTGATCTACACCCACATGTCGGCGCGGGTGCCGGGGGAGGACGGGCACTTCCTCATCAACCCCTACGGCCTGATGTTCCACGAGGTCACGGCGTCCAACCTGGTGAAGGTGGACATCGACGGCAAGCTGGCCGAGGGCAGCGACGGCGAGGCCAACCCCGCCGGCTTCACCATCCACTCGGCGATCTACATGGCGCGGCCCGATGTCGGCTGTGCCGTCCACCTGCACACCACCGCCGGCATGGCCGTCAGCGCCATGGAAGAGGGGCTGATGCCCCTCAGCCAGCACGCCCTGCGCTGGTACAACCGCGTCGCCTACCACGACTATGAAGGCATCGCGCTGAACCACGAGGAACGGGTGCGGCTGGCGTCCGACCTGGGCCGCCACCACACCATGATCCTGCGCAACCACGGCATGCTCACCGTCGGCCAGGACGTGCCGGAAGCGGCGGTGCTGATGGTCGACCTGGAACAGGCCTGCAAGACCCAGATCGCCGCCCTGTCCGGCGGCCGCCCGGTGGTGACGCCGCCGGCGGCAGTCTGCGAGCACACCGCCCGCCAGTACGAAGAGGTCTACCCGCGCGCCGGGGTGCTGGAATGGGCACCGCTGCTGCGCTGGGTGGAACAGCAGGACGGCGCCGGCTTCCGCGACTAGCGGCAGGCTGCGCGCCGCCGGCGCGGATCGGATCGGATCGAGGAACCAGTTGCCCCCGCAGGTTCGCGGCGGGGGACGGCGGCCTGTTGCCCGCGGCCGGTGGCTTCCGGGCGGCCGTCTTGCCAAACCACAAACAGCGACAACAGGGAAGGTCAGTGAAGTCATGAGCAACCGACTTGCATTCCTGCGGCGCATGGCCGCTTCGGGGGCCGTCGCGGCGGCCCTGCTGGCGCCCTTCGCCGCCGCCACCACGGTGCTGCCGACGGCCGCCATGGCGCAGGAACAGCCGCAGAGCGGCGGCACCCTCAACGTCATCGTCCAGCCGGAGCCGCCGATCCTGGTGCTCGGCCTCAACCAGCAGGGCCCGACCCAGACGGTGGCCGGCAAGATCTATGAAGGCCTGCTCACCTACGCCCATGACCTGACCCCCATGCCGTCGCTGGCGGAAAGCTGGGAAGTGTCGGAAGACGGCCTGACCTATACCTTCAAGCTGCGCCAGAACGTCACCTGGCACGACGGCCAGCCGTTCACCGCCAAGGACGTGGTGTTCACCACCACCAAGTTCCTGCCCGAGACGCACCCGCGTGCCCGCGGCAACTTCAGCCACGTGGAGAAGGTGGAGGCGCCCGACGACCACACCGTCGTCTTCACCCTGAAGCAGCCGTTCCCGGCTTTCCTGAAGGCGTTCGAGGTGTCGTCGGCGCCGATGATGCCGGCCCACATCTACGACGGCACCGACTACAAGCAGAACCCCCAGAACGCCACGCCCATCGGCACCGGCCCGTTCAAGTTCGGCGAGTGGATCAAGGGCAGCCACATCAAGCTGGTAAAGAACGAGAACTACTACCAGGAGGGCAAGCCCTATCTGGACGCCATCTTCTTCCGCGTCATCCCCGATGCCGCCAGCCGCGCCCTGGCGCTGGAGACCGGGCAGGCCGACATCAGCCAGTTCAACGACATCGAGCCCTTCGACGTGCCGCGCCTGAAGGCGCTGCCGCACCTGGAACTGACCACCAAGGGCTACGAATTCGTCGCCCCGCTGTCGTGGATCGAGATCAACCACCGCGTCGCGCCGTTCGACGACAAGCGCTTCCGTCAGGCGCTGTCCTACGCCATCGACCGCAAGTTCATCCGCGACAAGGTGTGGTTCAGCCTCGGCCGCGTCGCCACCGGGCCGGTGAACTCGGTCACCGCCGGGTTCGAGCCGGACAAGACCCACTACCCCTTCGACCCGGCCAAGGCCGAGGCGCTGCTGGATGAAATGGGCCTGAAGCCGGGCGCCGGCGGCGTGCGGGCGGAAATCACCCTCACCCCCATGCCCTACGGCGAGACCTGGGCCCGCCTTGGCGAGTACCTGCGCCAGGCCTGGGGCAAGGTCGGCGTCAAGGTGAACCTGGAAAGCTCCGACGTCGCCGGCTGGGTGCAGAAGGTGTCCAACTGGGATTATCAGGCCACCACCAACTTCGTCTACCAGTACGGCGATCCGTCGCTGGGCGTGGCGCGCACCTACATCTCCGACAACATCCGCCAGGGCGTGATGTTCTCCAACACCATGGGCTACAGCAATCCGCGGGTGGATGAACTGTTCGCCGCCGCCGCCGTCGAGAACGATCCCGCCAAGCGGCAGGAACAGTTCAGCGAGGTGCAGCGCATCCTCACCGACGAACTGCCGGTGATCTGGCTGCTGGAGATGGAGTTCCCGACCTTCGTGAACAAGCGCGTCCACAACGCCGTCACCACCGCCATCGGCACGACGGAGAACTTCGCCGACGTGTGGGTCGACAAGAAGTGACGCGGTCGCTCCCCCTCCCTGCCTGACCGCGCATCCTGTGGGGCGGCGCCGACGCCGCCGGCCACGCGCCGCCCCGCAGTCCTTTCATCCATGTCTTTCCCAGCGAAGAGGGCTGAACGGCCATGGCCGGCATCGCATCGTTCCTGGGAAGGCGGCTGTTCAAGGCCGTCTTCATCCTGCTCGCCATCGTGGTGATCAATTTCCTGCTGGTGCGCGCCGCGCCCGGCGACCCGGCCATGGTGATGGCCGGCGAAGCCGGTGCCGCCGACGAGCAGTACGTCCAGCAGCTGCGCGAGCAGTTCGGCCTCGACCGGCCGCTGCATGTCCAGCTCGGCATCTACGTGCGCGACGTGGCCATGGGCGATCTCGGCTATTCCTACCGCCAGCAGCGGCCGGTGTGGGATCTGATCGCCGACCGCCTGCCGGCGACGCTCATCCTCACCGGCACCGCGTTTGCCCTGGCGCTGGCCGCCGGCATCGCGCTCGGCACCCTGGCGGCGATGAACGTCGGCCGCTGGTCGGACAGCGCCATCACCGTGCTGGCGCTGGTCAGCTACGCCACCCCCATCTTCTGGGTCGGCCTCATGCTGATCCTGCTGTTCTCGGTCCAGCTCGGCTGGCTGCCGGCCTTCGGCTACGAGAGCATCGGCGCCGGCTACACCGGCTTCGAGCGGGTGCTCGACATCGCCCGCCACATGGTGCTGCCGGTGGTGACGCTCGGCCTGTTCTACATGGCGGTCTATGCCCGCCTGACCCGCGCCTCCATCCTGGAGGTGCGCGACATGGACTTCGTGAAGACGGCCCGCGCCAAGGGCCTCGGCGAGACGCGCATCGTGCTCAAGCATGTGCTGCGCAACGCCATCCTGCCGGTCATCACCTTCGCCGGCATCCAGGCCGGGCATCTGGTCGGCGGGTCCATCCTCATCGAGACGGTGTTCGCCTGGCCGGGCATCGGGCGGCTGGCCTTCGATGCGGTGCTGCAGCGCGACTACCAGGTGCTGCTCGGCATCTTCTTCGTCACCTCGGTGTTGGTGATCGTCTTCAACATCCTGACCGACCTCGTCTATTCGCTGGTCGACCCGCGCATCGAGGTGGCCTGACATGACCCGCGACTTCTGGAAGGCCTTCGCCCGCAACCGCGGCGCCGTCATCGGTCTCGGCATCCTGGCGCTGGTGGTGCTGTGCGCCCTGCTGGCCGATTTCATCTATCCCGCCAGTCCGTGGGAGATGACCGCCATGCCGTTCCAGCCGCCGGGGTCGGAGGATGCGCTGCTCGGCTCCGACACCCTCGGCCGCGACATCGCCGCCGGCATCGTCCACGGCGCCCGCGTGTCGCTGCTGATCGGGCTCACCTCCACCGCCGTGGCGCTGCTGATCGGCGTCACCCTGGGCGCCGTCGCCGGCTTCCACGGCGGCCGGGTGGACGATGCCATCATGCGCTTCACCGAACTGTTCCAGACCATCCCCAACTTCGTGCTGGCGGTGGTGCTGGTGGCCATCTTCACGCCCACCATCGCCAACATCGTCATCGCCATCGCCATCGTCAGCTGGCCGCCGCTGGCCCGCCTGGCCCGCGGCGAGTTCATGGCCCTGCGGTCGCGGGAGTTCGTGCAGGCGGCGGTGACCACCGGCCAGGGCACCGGCACCATCATCTTCCGCCACATCCTGCCGAACAGCCTGTCGCCGATCATCGTCTCGGCCTCGCTGATGGTGGCGACGGCGATCCTGCTGGAAAGCTCCCTCAGCTTCCTCGGCCTTGGCGATCCCAACGTCATGAGCTGGGGCTACATGATCGGCGCCGCCCGCACGGTGATCCGGCAGGCGTGGTGGATGAGCTTCTTCCCCGGCATCGCCATCCTGCTGACGGTACTGGCCCTCAACCTGGTGGGCGAGGGGCTCAACGACGCGCTCAACCCGAAACTGGCCCGCAAGGGGAAGGCATGATGACCCGCACCGACAGCGATACGGACATCCTGCTCGACGTCCGCGACCTCACCGTCGCCCTGCCGCAGGGGGCGGACCGGCCCAACGCGGTGGAAGGCATCTCGCTGACCATCCGCAAGAACGAGATCCTGTGCGTGGTCGGCGAGTCCGGCTCCGGCAAGTCGATGACCGCCCATGCCGTCATGGGCCTGCTGCCGAAGCCGCATGTGCGGGTGACGGGCGGGCAGGCGCTCTATCGCGGCCGCGACATCCTGACCATGAGCGAGCGGGAGCAGCGCGCCCTGCGCGGCGGCCGCATCGCCATGATCTTCCAGGAGCCGATGACCGCCCTCAATCCGCTGATGACCGTCGGCGACCAGATCGAGGAAAGCCTGAAGGCCCATTCCGACATGGATGCCGCCGCCCGCCGCGCCCGCGTCGTGCAGCTGCTGGCCGACGTCGGCCTGCCGGACCCGGAACACCTGCGCCGCAGCTATCCGTTCCGCCTGTCGGGCGGTCAGCGCCAGCGGGTGATGATCGCCATGGCCCTGGCGCTGGAACCCGACATCCTGATCGCCGACGAGCCGACCACGGCGCTGGACGTGACGACCCAGAAGCAGATCCTCGACCTCATCCGCAAGCTGCAGGCGGAGAAGGAGATGGGCGTCATGTTCATCACCCACGATTTCGGCGTGGTGGCGGAAATCGCCACTTCCGTCGCCGTCATGCAGCACGGCCGCTGCGTCGAGATCGGGCCGGCGGCGCAGATGCTGAACGCGCCGCAGCACCCCTATACCCGCCACCTGATCGCCGCCGTGCCCCATTACATCGAGCACCGCGACGACTTCCTGAAAAGCGGCGAGGCGCTGCTGCAGGCGGAAAAGGTGCGCAAGGTCTTCCGCCTGGGCGGCGGCTTCCTGCGCAAGGGGCGGGAGATCATCGCCGGCGACGACATCACCCTGACCATCCACCCCGGCGAGACGGTGGGCGTGGTGGGCGAGAGCGGGTCGGGCAAGTCCACCCTCGGGCGCTGCATCGTCGGGCTGCACAAGGCCGACGGCGGCCGCATCCTCTACGGCGGGCAAGACCTGGTGAGCCTCAGCCGCAAGCAGTTCCGGCCGGTCCGCAAGGACATCCAGATGATCTTCCAGGACCCCTATGCGTCGCTCAACCCGCGCCACAAGGTGGGGGAGATCATCGCCCAGGGGCCGGTCGCCTTCGGCACCTCCCACGCCAAGGCCATGGAACGGGCGCGCGAGCTGCTGCGGCTGGTGGGTCTGCCGGCCAACGCGGTCGACCGCTACCCGCACGAGTTCTCCGGCGGCCAGCGCCAGCGCATTTCCATCGCCCGCGCCCTGGCGCTGGAGCCCAAGCTGATCATCGCCGACGAGCCGGTGTCGGCGCTTGACGTGTCGGTGCAGACCCAGGTGCTGGAGCTGCTGGACGACATCCGCCACCGCCTCGGCCTCGCCATGCTGTTCATCACCCACGACCTGCGGGTGGCGGCGCAGGTGTGTGACACCATCGCGGTGATGCAGAAGGGCCGCGTGGTGGAGATGAACACCGCCCGCGAGGTTTTCCAGAACCCGCAGCACCCCTACACCCGCACCCTGCTCGACGCCATTCCTGGCAAGGGCTGGGAAATCCCCGAAGACCTGCGCCACCTGCGCCGGGATCAGGCCGCCGCCGCGCTGGCAGCCGGCGGCGGCGGCAGCAGTGGCCGGGGGGCGGTGGCATGAGCGGCGCCCCCTCCGTCGCCATCGTCGGGGCCGGTGCCATCGGCTGTCTGCTGGCGGCACGGCTGACCGGCGCCACCCCGGCCGCCGTCACCCTGGTCGCCCGCAGCGGCACCGCCGAGGTCATCCGCCGCGACGGCATCACCATGGCGACGCCGCTCGGCCGGGTCAGCCGGGTGCCGGTGACGGTCACCGACGATGCCCTGTCGGCCGGGGCGCAGGACATCGTGTTCCTGTGCGTCAAGGCCCATGCGCTGTCGGGCGTGCTGGATACCCTGTCGAGCCTGATGGGGCCGCAGACCGTCGTCGTGCCCATGATCAACGGCATTCCCTGGTGGTACCCGCTCGGCCAGCCGGAGCCGCTGGGATCGTACCGCCTGCGCTCGGTGGACCCCGATGGCCTGCTGTGGCGGGCCATCCCGCCGGACCGGGTGGTCGGTTCCGCCACCTGGGTGTCGGTGGAGGGGGAGGGGCCGGGGCGCATCCGTCACGTCGACGACCAGCGCTTCATCTTCGGCGACCCGCTCGGCCGTCGCACGGCGGCGGTGGAGGCGGTGGTGGAACTGTTCGCCCAGGCCGGGTTCCAGGCCCGCGGCAGCCTCGACATCCGCGGCGACATCTGGGTCAAGCTGTGGGGCAATCTCGCCTTCAACCCCATGAGCGCGCTGACCGGCGCCACCATGGGCCAGCTGTGCGCCGACCCCGGCACCCGGGCGGTGGCGCGGGCGCTGATGGAGGAGGCGCGGGCGGTGGGCGAGCGGCTGGGCGTGCACTTCACCACCGACATCGACGCCCGCCTGGCCTCGGCCCAGTCGGTGGGCGACTACCGCACTAGCATGTTGCAGGACATGGACGCCGGCCGCCGGCTGGAGACCGACGCCATCGTCCGCTCGGTGGCGGAGCTGGGGGCGCTGGTGGGGGTGCCGACGCCGATCATCGACACCATCGCCGCCCTCACCGACATGCGGGCGCAGCGGCGGGGTGATGCCACGGCGGCCAAGGCGGCCTGACCACCCCGACAAGAAACGCAGAGGAAGGAAACCACATCCATGTCCGCCACCTCTCCCATCAACGGCGCCCGCCTGTGGGACAGCCTGATGCAGATGGCCGCCATCGGCGCCACCGACAAGGGCGGCAGCCGCCGCCTGGCCGCCACCGACGAGGATGCCGCCGGCCGCGCCCTGTTCCGCCGCTGGGCCGAAGAGGCCGGCTGCCGCGTGATCACCGACGGCATCGGCAACCTGTTCGTCCGCCGCGAGGGCAGCAACCCCGACCTGCCGCCGGTGGTCATGGGCAGCCACCTCGACACCCAGCCGACCGGTGGCCGCTTCGATGGCGTCTATGGCGTGCTGGCGGGGCTGGAGGTATTGCGCACCCTGGCCGACGGCGGCATCGAGACGGAGCGCGCCGTCGAGGTCGCCGTGTGGCTGAACGAGGAAGGCGCCCGCTTCTCGCCGCCCATGATGGGCTCCGGGGTGTGGGCCGGGGTGTTCGGCGCCGAGGAAATCCTGGACAAGATCGGCCAGGACGGCGCCCGCCTGGGGAACGAGCTGGACCGCCTCGGCTGGCGCGGCGCGGCGGAGGCCGATCACCGCCGGCGGCCCTTCGCCGCCTACTTCGAGGCCCATATCGAGCAGGGGCCGATCCTGGAGCACGAGGGCATGGAGGTGGGCGTCGTCACCGGCGCCCAGGGGCAGCGGTGGTATGAAGTCACCATCACCGGCCAGGAGGCTCACGCCGGCCCGACGCCCATGCGGCTGCGCAAGGATGCCCTGGTGGGGGCGGCGCGGGTGGTGGATCTGGTCAACCGCATCGGCATGGAGGGCGGCGAGGAAGCCTGCGCCACCGTCGGCATCCTGGATGTCCATCCCCACTCCCGCAACGTCATCCCCGGCCGGGTGTTCCTGACCGTCGACCTGCGCCATCCCGAAAACGCCACCCTGGAGCGGTTCTGCCGCCGGTTCACCGACGAGGCGCGGGCCATCTGCGACGGGCTCGGCCTGGCGGTGGAGATCAGCGAGTTCTGGCATTTCCCCTCCACCCCCTTCGACGCCACCCTGGTCGGCCGGGTGCGGGCGGCGGCGGAGAACCACGGCTTCCGTCACCGCGACATCGTTTCGGGCGCCGGCCACGATGCTGTCTACGTCGCCCGCGTCTGCCCCACCGCCATGGTGTTCATCCCCTGCGAGGACGGCATCAGCCACAACGAGGCGGAAAACATCCGCCCCGAGGATGCCGCCCGCGGCTGCGCCGTGCTGTTCGACGCCGTGCTGGCCACCGCCCGGGCGGGCTGAGCCGCCTGCTCCCCCCGTCCTGCCCCCAGGAGACCCCGATGCTGTGTTTTCACCACCCGGATACCGCCCTGCACCGGCCGCCGCAGTTCCTGGTGCGCGGCCAGCCGAAGCCCGTGCCGGAGAAGCCGGAGCGGGTGCAGGCGGTGCTTGAGGCGCTGACGGCGCGCGGCGACCGGCTGGAGGTGGCGCCCGATGCCGGTCCGGCCCCCCGCGCGGCGGTGCATTCGCCGGAATACCTCGCTTTCCTGGAAACCGCCCATGCCCGCTGGACGGCCATGCCGGACTCGTCCTCCGCCGTCATCCCGCACGTCCATCGCGGGCCGGACATGCTGTCTTACCCCACCAGCATCATCGGTCAGGCCGGCTATCACATGAGCGACACCTCCTGCCCCATTGCCGAAGGCACCTGGGCGGCGACGCGGGCGGCGGCCGATTGCGCCGTGGCGGCAACGCGGGCGGTGGCGCGGGGCGAGGAAGCGGCGGCCTATGCCCTGTGCCGGCCGCCGGGGCACCATGCCGGTAAGGACATGGCGGGCGGCTTCTGCTACCTCAACCACGCCGCCATCGCCGCCCAGGAGGCGGCGCGGCTGGCGGCGGAGCGGGGCCTGCCGCCGCGGGTGGCGGTGTTCGACGTCGATGTCCACCACGGCAACGGCACCCAGGCCATCTTCTGGGACCGCGACGACGTGTTCTTCGCCTCCATCCACGGCGACCCCAACAGCTTCTACCCCTTCATGGCCGGCTACGGCCACGAGCGCGGCGCCGGCCGGGGCGAGGGCTTCACCCTCAACCTGCCGCTGCCCCAGGGCACCACGGAAGACGCCTTCCTGGCGGCGGTGGAGCAGGCGCTGGGCGCCATCGGCCGGTTCGCGCCGACGGTAATGGTGCTGTCGCTCGGCTTCGACACGTTCAAGGATGACCCGCTGGCCTTCTTCGGCGTCACCACCCCGGGCTTCGAGCGCCTCGGCCGCCTGATCGGCGGCGCCGCCCTGCCGACCGTGCTGATCCAGGAAGGCGGCTATGCCGTCGACCATCTGGCGGCCAACCTGACCAGCTTCCTGACGGGCTTCGAGGCGACCCATCGCCTGTCCGAACCCGCCGCCGCCTGAGTTCCCGGAGGATCATCCGCATGTGCGCAGCAGACAACGACCCGGTCGCCGGCAAGGCGACGCCGGTGCAGCACCTGGAAAACGGCCGCACCCGCGTCACCGAATGGCGCTTCGCCCCCGGCGACGAGACCGGATTTCATACGCATGAGTACGATTACGTGATCGTGCCGGTGACCGCCAGCCGCATGCGCCTGGAGCACCCGGACGGCAGCGTCACCTATGCCGACCTGGAGCCGGGCCGCAGCTATTTCCGCCCCGCCGGCACCGCCCACAACGTGGTGAACGAGGGCATCGGCGACCTGATCTTCGTCGAGGTGGAGTTCCTGGAACCGGCCGCCGCCGCCGGGGCCTGACCGTCATGACCACCGCCCGCGCCGTGCCGGCCGCCCCTGCCGCCGCCCCCACCGCCGTGCCCGCCGACGGCGGCGGCACCGCCTTCAAGATCGCGCTGGTGCTGTGCATCAGCCTGTTCTGGGGCGGCAACTGGCCGGCGGTGAAGACCGTGCTGTTCGAGCTGCCGCCGCTCACCCTGCGGGCCATCGGCTTCGCCACCGGCGGCATCGTGCTGCTCGGCTGGGCGGTGGTGAAGGGGCTGCGGCTGCGGGTGCCGGCGGCGGAAGTGCCGTGGCTGCTGGTGACCGGCATCCTCAACATCCTGGTCTTCAACCTGTGCACCGCCTTCGCGCAGCTGGTGATGCCGACCTCGCGCGCCGCCATCATCGCCTTCACCATGCCGGTATGGGCGACCCTGCTCGCCCTGCCGCTGCTGGGGGAACGGCCGGGGGCGCGGCAGGTGGCCGGGCTGGCGCTCGGCATGGCGGGGCTGCTGGTGCTGCTGGGGCCGGAGGCGGTCAACGGCCAGGGCGGGCCGCTGCTCGGCCCGGCGCTGATGCTGACGGCGGCGGTGTCGTGGGCGCTCGGCACCGTGCTGATGAAGCGGCGCGGCCAGTGGGTCGGCCACGTCATCGTCGTCACCGGCTGGCAGTATGCCGTCGCCGCCGCCCCCCTGGTGCTGCTGGCCGCTGCCTTCGAGACGCCGCCGCCGCCGTCCGACTGGCACCTGCCGACGTGGCTGGCGCTCGGCTACCACCTGGTGTTCTCCATCTGCATCGCGCAGATGCTGTGGTTCGTCATCGTCAAGCGGCTGACCGTCGGTCAGGCGGCGGTGGCGACGCTGCTGGTGCCGGTGGTGGGCGTCGCCGGGTCCGTCATCATCCTGGGCGATGCGCTGACGGTGCGGCTGGTGGCGGCGCTGGCGCTGGTGGTGTCGGCGGTGGCCTGCGTGATGATCCGCCGCCGCAACCGGGCGCCCTGAGCGCCGCCGGAGTCGTCCCCCTTACTGCTCCACCTTCATCGGCACCTCGATCAGCGGCTTGCCCTCGCGCAGCCAGCGCAGGTGCATGCCGCTGCCGCCGATCTCGACATAGGAGTCGTTGGTGTTGCAGGTGCGGTCGATGCCCTCGCCGGCGTCGTTCTTGCGCCGCGGCAGGTAGGCATGCACGCCGTCCACCGTGCCGGCGTACTCCAGCCAGATGTTGCAGTCCCACGGCGCCGGACCGCGCAGCGACAGGGTGCCGGCGGTCTTGCCGATGCGCGGACCCTGGACGTCGATGACGGCGGAGACGATGCCGGCCTCGGCCCGCACCGATCCGCTCCAGCGCCCGACCAGCGGATCGGACGGACCGGCGGCGGCGGGCAGGGCGACGGCGGTGCTGCCGGCGGCGGTGGCGAACAGGACGGCGGCAAGAAGGCGCAGACGCATGGTTGGGTAATCCCCCGCAAAAGCTGTGCCTGTTCCTTATGCCGCGCCCGCTTGAGTTGTTCAACAGATCATTCCGCCGCGCTGCCGGCCGCCGCCGCCGCTTCCCTCCCGCCGCCGCAGGCGCTATGGTGCGCCGATGTTCGGTCTGCTGTCCCTGTTCGGTCGCTCGCGCGACATCCAGCGCCTCGACGACGCCCTGCGCGCCGCCGGGCTGCATCCGGCCGTCGTGCCGGAAGCGGTGAAGCTCACCGTCCTCAAGCTGCTGGCGGACGCACGGCAGGATCCCGCCGCCCTGCGCCATGCCTCCGACCTGCTGGCCCATGTCATGCTGGGGGCGGAGGATCATGCCACCGCCGTCGGCCCGGAGGCCGTCGCCGATGCCGAGCGGCGGATCGAGCAGGCGGTGGCGGCCGGCGACAGCGCCGATGCCCGTCTGATCCTGCTGTGCCTGCAGGCCGGCGTGGCGCAGCCGAGCGTGGTGCGGCGGTTCGGTCTGGAAGCGGAGTAGCAGGGGCCATGGCTGCCGACGATCTTGAACAGCGGGTCATCGACCTGGAAAGCCGCCTTGCCCATCACGAGCGGGCGGCGGAAGACCTGTCCGACGTCATCGCCGAGCAGGGGCGCATCATCGACCGCATGGCGCTGCAGATCCGCCGCCTGATCGACCGGGTGATGGAACTGGAGGCGGGCCCCGGCGGGGCGCCGCAGGACGAGCCGCCGCCGCCTCATTACTGACGTTTTCCTCTGCTCGACTCGCGGTTCATGACACGCAACGGGTGGCGCCGCGCCGACGGCCGCAACCCGCCGGCGGTGGTGCGTGTTAGGCAGTGATCGTAAGGCGCCCTCCACCGTCGGGCGCCGGTTCCGTTGCAGGAGGTTTGTTCCGATGGCCGTTCGCCCCTCTGCCCGTTCCCGCATCCGCCGCGTCGCGGCCGCCGCCGCGGTGGGCTCAACCCTGGTTCTCGGGGCCTGCGCCGGGCAGTCCACCGGCCTTGGCATCAATCTGGTGTCGGAGCAGCAGGTGGCGCAGATGGGTGCCCAGACGTGGCAGCAGATGCGCCAGGAAATGCCGCCGTCGCGCAACGCCACCTACCAGCAGGCGGCGCGCCAGATCGCCGACCGCCTGCTGACCGCCGCCGGCCACGATCCGCGCCAGTGGGAGGTGATGGTCTTCGCCGGCGAGGAAGCCAATGCCTTCGCCCTGCCGGGCCGCAAGATCGGCGTCTATGAAGGCATGTTCCGCGTCGCCGCCAACGAAAGCCAGCTGGCGGCGGTGATCGGCCACGAGATCGGCCACGTCGACGCCAACCACTCGCAGGAACGGCTGTCGAGCCAGATGGCGACCCAGATGGGGGTCGATCTGGCCGGTGCCGCCCTCGGCCAGGCCGGCATGGGCCAGCCGGAGCAGGTGGCGGCGCTGCTGGGCGCGGGTGCGCAATACGGTCTGCTGCTGCCCTATTCGCGCAACCAGGAACTGGATGCCGACCGCCGCGGCCTCGTCTACATGGCCCGCGCCGGCTATGATCCGCGGGCGGCGGTGGAACTGTGGCAGCGCATGTCGCAGGCGGGCGGCGCCCAGCCGCCGGTCTTCGCCTCCACCCACCCGGGGCATGAACAGCGCATCCAGTACCTGCAGCAGATGATGCCCGAAGCCCTGGAAATCTACCGCCAGGCCGGCGGCCGGATGTAAGGACGGGGGTCGCGGGCCGGGGCCGGGCCGGGGCTCAGCCCTTGGCCCGGTTCGGCGCCTTCGGGGCGAGGTCGAGCGGCTTGGCGCGGCTCGGCCCGTCCTTGTGGACGCCGCCGGTCAGCATGATGGTTTCCATCAGCCGCTGGGCGGCCCGGCGGAAGTCCTCGTCGGCGCCCAGGGTACAGGCCTTGCTGAAGTAGCGCCGTCCGGCCCCCAGCTTCTGCGCCCGTTCGGTCAGGTGTTCTTCCGCCGCCAGCCGGGCCGCCTGATGCAGCAGGCGGTCGCATTCGCGCATGTTGGCGTGGCGCTCGTGTTCGCGCGCCTTTTCCAGCAGCGCCTTCTTGAAGTCGAACGGCAGCTGCTTGTCGCTGCCGCAGCGGTCCTTCAGCATCTTGTGCAGGCGCTCGGCGGTGTCGGGGGAGGCGTCCTCCATCTCGTGGAGGGTCTTCAGGCAATCGGCCTTGGCGCGCTCGATGGCCTGACGCTGCTGCTCCGCCTTGTCGGCGGCGGCGCCGGGAAGCTTGATGCCGAACATCGCGAGGCCCCCCTCCGTTGGATGTATGACAACTCTACCCGCTCGCCCGCCGATTGAACAGGGGGCAGCGGTGCTGCGCCGCCGCGAGGGAGAACGCGACAGCGGCGCGGCGGCGGCAGCGCAGTCAGCCGAACAGGTCGCCCTGGTTGACCGCTTCCTCGCCCGCCTGCGGATCGCCGGGCGCGGTTTCCCAGCCGAGATCGGGCAGGGCGATGACGCGCAGCCCGTCCTCTTCCCGCATCACGATCAGGCCGCGGCTCTCCATGTAGTCGAGCAGCCCGCGCGCCCGTCGCGGCGAGCGGCTGTTGCGGGCCCGCGCGATGTCGGTGTCGGACGGGCAGGGGGCGCGGTCCATGGCGGCGCGGGCGAGCAGCAGGAACAGCGGCTGCAGGTCTTCCGGCAGGCGGTCCGCCACCCCTTGGGCCTTTTCCCACTCGCTGGAATGCTCCGCCTCCACCGACACCCCGGCGCGGGCGGCGGCGAGCTTGCGCTTGAAGGCGGCAAGGTCGAGCTGGCGGCCGTTCACCCGCTTCATGCGGCAGCGGACCAGGAAATCCTGGTAGAGCACGGCGACCGAGCGGAAGGCGGCATCGGGATCGGCGATCAGGTCGCGCAGGATGCGTTCCATGGAGACCTGCGGGTCGGCGTCGTCCTCTTCCTCCACCTCCGGCTCCGGCGGCTTGGCGCGGGCCAGCTGCTGCAGGATGTCGTTGGTGGCGGTGGGCGCCGGCAGCGGCCGGATGGGGCGCGGGGCGGGCGCCGGCTCGTTCTCGCCCGGCTTGAAGATGAGGTCGGCGGCATCGGCCGGCGGCGTTTCCGGCAGCGGCATCAGCTTGGGGCTGGTGGCGCGCGGGCTGGTCTCCACCGCGCCGATGACGATGGGGAAGGGGCGGTTGCTGATGGCCGGGCCGAGGGCGATGAAGTGGCCGCGCTTGAGGTCGCGGAACATCTCCGCCTGCTTGCGCTCCATGCCGAGCAGGTCGGAGGCGCGCGCCATGTCGATGTCGAGGAAGGTGCGGCCCATGAGGAAGTTGGACGCCTCCGCCGCCACGTTCTTGGCCAGCTTCGCCAGGCGCTGCGTGGCGATGACGCCGGCCAGCCCGCGCTTGCGGCCGCGGCACATGAGGTTGGTCATGGCGCCGAGGGAGGCCTTGCGCGCTTCGTCGGAAACGTCGCCGGCGGCGGCGGGGGCGAACAGCTGCGCCTCGTCCACCACCACCAGGGCGGGATACCAGTAGTCGCGGTCGCAGTCGAACAGCCCGCCGAGGAAGGAGGCGGCGCGGCGCATCTGGAACTCGGCGTCCAGGTGTTCGAGGTTGAGGATGACCGAGACGCGGTGCATGCGCACCCGCGCCGCCACCTGCTGCAGCTGGGCGTCGTTGTGGTCGGAGGCATCGACGACCACATGGCCGAACCTGTCGGCCAGGGTGACGAAATCGCCTTCCGGGTCGATGACCACCTGCTGCACCCACTGGGCGCTCTGCTCCAGCAGGCGGCGCAGCAGGTGCGACTTGCCGGAGCCCGAGTTGCCCTGCACCAGCAGGCGCGTGGCGAGCAGCTCCTCGAGATCGAGCGATGCGGGCTTGCCCGCCGACGCCGATCCCATGTCGATGCTGACCTTCATGTACACCTGTCTCTCGCGTCGGGGAGGGCCTGATATAGCCCATAAGGCAGGCACGGGGCCAGCCCGACGTGAGGGGAGGGGCCGCCGGCAGGGGCCCGACGCGAAAGGCGCCGCGATCCCTGCCGGGTGCCGCCGCGGCCTATTTGCTGTCGGCCAGAAGTCCGTCGACCAGATGAATGACGGCGTTGCTGGCCGGAACGTCATGGCGCAGCGGATGACGCCCGCCGATCACCGGCCCGGAACTGCTGGCATAGTTGAAAGCGATCGGGGTGCCGCCGTCGCGCCAGGTGCCGGCCTTGGTCCAGATCTTGCCGCTCGACGAGGAGAAATACTCCGCCCAGACCGGCTCGTCGAAGAAGTGATGCAGGACCACCTGCTGGGCCGCCAGCGTCCGGGCCGCGTCGCCGGAGGTGAGGGCGGCCTTCAGGTCGTCATAGCTGTCGCCGAGCGCGCGGTCGCTGACCGCCAGCACGGTATGCGGCTCGTCACCCTGCAGCAGCGGGCCGGCACCGGCCAGTTCCGCCAGTTCCAGGAAGCGGCCGTAGGTGTCGGTGACGCTGTCCATCATCGGCAGTCCCGTCTGCGGGTCGAGCATCACCAGTCCGCGGGCATCCAGCCGCGGCACCTGACGTTCGTGGCGCAGGGAGGACAGCACGGCGAAGGCGTTGCCGGGGCATGTCGCCTCGACGCTCATGACGCGGGCGGCGCCGGCGACAATACAGTCCCGCCCGCCGCCGGGAACGGGCGTCTGAGCGGTCGCCGCAGTGGCGGCAAGGGCGAGAGCAAGAACAACGGCCGGACGTGCGGCGGACAGCAGGCGCGGGAGCATGGCGTCTTCCTCCTCATGAGGTGCGGGGCGGATCCGATGCTGATCCGCCGCCATGGTCCGGCCGGGCGCGTCTGCGTTCATCCGCCAAATGGGGGATGAGACTCTCCTGCCGCCAAGTGTCCAATGGGGTCGGTTTCGACTATTCTGGATAAGAGGCCGAGTGCTTCTCCCGATCTTCCTGGAGCGGTCGTGCGGAGGGGTCCATGACACAAGACCTGGACCACACCATAGGGCGGATCTACGAAGGCGTCAGCGACCCGGCGGCGTGGGCTGATGTCGTGGCGGGGATCGAGAGGCTGACCACCGGGCTGGCCGCCAACATCCAGTGGTATGGTCCCGGCGGCACCAGCAGCATTGTCACCAGCGAGGAGTTTGCCGAAGCCGGGCGCGTCTACATGACGCAGCAGTTGTTCCTGCAGGATCCCCGCATCCGCGTGTCGGAACGGCTGCCGCCGGGCTCCATCTTCCTCTGTCATCAGCACTTCGACGGTGATGTGGTCCGGCGCAACTCCTTCTACCAGGAGTTCCTGCTGCCCAACCGGCTGCGCTATGTCATGGGCGGCGGGCAGTACCGCCATGGCGACACGGTGGTGGTGGCAGTCCATCGCAGCATCGGCCAGGACCCGTTCGGACCGGCTGAAGTGGCGTTGATGCAGACCGTCCGCAGCCATCTCGTGCGGGCGTATCAGCTACAGCAGACCCTTACGGTTCGGGACCGGTCGCAGGCCTTGCTGAGTGCCGTCCTTGACTGCATCGCCACCGGGGTTGCCGTGCTGGGACCGGACTGTCGCATCAAGTGCCTGAACCGGCTCGCAGAGGACGCGCTGCGGCCGGGGCGGGCGTTGGGCCTGCGGCAGGGACGGATGGTCATTGCCGATACCTTCCTGCAGGAGAAGTTCAAGGCCGCCGTCGCCTCCGCCATAGAAACCGCCCGCCGTTCTGCCGGCTCCGGCGGGGGTTCCCTGCTGCTCACGGGGCCCGACCGGCGCATCTTTCTCCAGGTGATGCCGGTCAGCGTCATGCAGGTGGGGATGTTCGACGAGCCGGCGGCTGTGGTGCTGCTGAGCACGGAGCCGCGCTCGCTGCCCGTCGGCCGCATGTTGTGCGACCTGTTCGGCCTGACACCGGCCGAAGCCCGCGTGGCGGTGGAACTGGCCTGCGGCGCGACCCTCAGGGAGCTTGCCGAGCGGCGGGCCGTTCGCATCTCCACCCTGCGCAGCCAGCTCAAGGCGGTGCTGGAGAAAACCGACAGCCATCGGCAGTCGGATCTGGTGCGGCTGGTGCTGCTGCTGTCGCAGACGGCCGCGCCGGCGGCTCGGCGCTGACCGTCACCCCACCCCCACCGCCGCCGCCAGGGGGCGGTGGCCGTAGCCGAATTCCAGCAGGACGGCGGCAAAGTGGCAGGCCGCGCCGCCCAGCACGGCCACATGCCAGCCGGCGTTGTTGAAGGGCAGACGGTCCCACACGTGCAGCAGCGTGCCGCCGGTGTAGAGCAGGCCGCCGATCACCAGCAGCCACAGGGTGGTGGCGGAAACCGCCCCCGCCAGCGGCTCCAGCGCCACCACGATGGTCCACCCGAGGCCGAGGTAGAGCGCCAGGCACAGGCGGTCGTTGACGCGCGGGAAGGCCACCTTCAGCACCACGCCGGTGACGGCGCCGATCCACACCACCGCCGCCAGGGTGATGCCGAAGCCGGCGTCGAGGGCATTGACCACGAAGGGGGTGTAGCTGCCGGCGATCATCACGAAGATCATGGCGTGGTCGATGCGCTGGAAGATGGCCTTGGCCCGCCCCGGCGGCGTCATGTTGTAGAGCGCCGAGGCGGTCAGCATGCCGATCAGCCCGGCGGCGTAGACCGCAAGGCTGGCGATCACCGGCGCCTCGCCGTTGGCGGCGGCCACCACCAGCAGCCACACCGCCGCAATCACCCCCGCCGGCACGCCGATGCAGTGGACGATGGCGTCGGCCAGGCGTTCGGCGCGGGTGTAGGTGGGGAACGGCGGAAGGGTGGTCGTGGGCGTCATCAAGGGGCGCCGGCTGGTCATGCCGCATCTCCGTGGCGGTGCGTCCTGCGGGCTCAACGCTTCAGATGGGGGTGCGGGCGGGCGGCGGCAACGGGCCGCGTCACGGAAGCGTAAGTTCCCAAAGACAACAACCGCTCCGGGAGGACCCGCGCTGACCTTGCGCGGCGCGGGTGAGAGGCGTCCATGATCGACCTGCTCATCGTCGTGGCCTTCGCGGCCTATGCCATCGGCTCCGGCCTGCGCTCCCGCCACCTTGCCGGGCGCAATCTGCAGGAGTACTTCCTGGCCGGCAAGTCGGTCTCCGGCTGGCGGTCCGGGTGTTCCATGGCCGCCACCCAGTTCGCCGCCGACACGCCGCTGCTGGTCAGCGGCTTGGTGGCGACCGCCGGCATCTTCGCCCTGTGGCGGCTGTGGATCTATGGCCTCGCCTTCCTGCTGCTGGCCTTCGTGTTCGCCACCGGCTGGCGGCGCGGCGGCGTGCTGACCGATGCCGAGCTGACGCAGGTGCGCTACTCCGGCCGGGCGGTGCCGCTGCTGCGCTTCCTGAAGGCGGTGTACTACGGCACGGTCATCAACTGCGTCGTGCTGGCCATGGTGCTGGTGGCCGCCATCCGCATCGCCGAGGTCTTCCTGCCCTGGCACCAGTGGCTGCCGGAGGGCGTCTACGGTGCCGCCCTGGCGGCGGTGCAGGGCATCGGGCTGGAGCTGGGCAACAGCGTCACCGGCCTGCCGCAGGATGTGGCGACCACCAACAACCTCATCTCGATCCTGCTGATCCTGCTGTTCACCGCCGCCTATTCCACCACCGGCGGGCTGCGCAGCGTCATCGCCACCGACGTGGTGCAGTTCGCCCTCGCCATGATCGGCACCGCCGTCTACGCCTGGGTGGTGGTGGACGCGGCCGGCGGCTTCGGCCACCTGACGGAGCGGGTGGTGGACCTCTACGGCGATGCCGAGGCCGACCGCATGCTGTCCTTCGGCCCCGACATGGCGGGCGGGCTGCTGCTGCCGTTCCTGGTGCTGATCGGCCTGCAGTGGCTGTTCCAGATGAATTCCGACGGCACCGGCTACCTCGCCCAGCGCTCCATGGCCTGCCGCACCGACCGCGATGCCCGCACCGCCGGGGTGCTGTTCGCCTGGGCGCAGGTGTTCCTGCGCAGCCTGTTCTGGCTGGCCATCGCCGTCGGCCTGCTGGTGCTCTACCCCTTCACGCCGGAACAGGCGGGGTCGCCCGAGTTCGCCGCGAGCCGCGAGATCCTGTTCGTCACCGGCATCGAGGACTATCTGCCGCCGGGGGTGCGGGGGCTGATGCTCACCGGCCTGCTGGCGGCGCTGGCCTCCACCGTCGACACCCACCTGAACTGGGGCGCCAGCTACTGGTCCAACGATGTCTACCACGGGCTGGTATGCCGCCGCTGGCTGAAGCGGGAGCCGCGTGACCGCGAACTGGTGGTGGTGGCGCGGCTGTCCAACGTCGGCATCCTGGTGATCGCCCTGGTGGTGATGGCGAACCTGGGGTCGATCCAGGCGGCGTGGTTCATCTCGCTGCTGTTCGGCGCCGGCATGGGGGCGGTGCTGGTGCTGCGCTGGCTGTGGAACCGCATCACCCTGTGGTCGGAACTGGCGGCCATGGTGGCGTCGCTCATCACCGCGCCGGTGCTGCTGCTGACCCTGGGCATGGATGCCGAGAACGAATGGCTACGCCTGTCCATCATGGCCGGGGTGACCACGGCGGCGGCCATCGGCGTCACCTTCGTCACGCCGCGCACCGATCCCGACGTGCTGCTGGACTTCTACCGCCAGGTGCGCCCCTACGGCTTCTGGCGGCGCGAGGCGGCGCTGTCCGGCGAGGACCCTGGCGAGCCGGTGCGCCTGCTGGCGCAGCGGGTGCGGGCGGTGGGGGCGACGGCGCTGTCGCTGTTCCTGCTGCTGGTCGGCGTCGGCCGGCTGATCGTCGCCCCGCCGGGCGCCAGCGCCCTGATGACCTGGGGCATGATCGCCGGCGGTCTGGCGCTGGTGCCGGTGTGGTGGCGCTACCTGACCGGAGAGGATCTGCGTTTCCGTCAGCCGGCGGCCGGGGATGCTCCGGCGGAATGATAGTCCCTTGCAAATACGACCGCCGGCTGAGTCTTGCCAGTGGTGGCCGGTGTACGGTTGCGTCAGCAGCGAGGATTTGGCGCCTCTTGCACTACTGAAAGAAGAAATGGCGCATCCGGAACATTTTGATGATGATTACGCCTCCTGGCTTGTCCTACCATACCCCGAAGGTGAGCGGCCGCCGACGGCGGCGCCCCCAGGTTGGGATTTGGTGAGGGAGGCCTGAGGGCCATGGCACTTCGTCTGAGCATCGGCAACAAGATCCTGATCGCCTGTTCGGTGATCGTGGTCGTCTGCGTCGGCGCCTTTGCGCTCTACTTCGACCAGCGGCAGGATGGCGCCATCCGCGATGCCCTGCAGGCGCAGGTGCAGGAAAGCGGCGCCCTGGCCACCAGCAGCATCACCAACTGGCTGAACGCCCGCGTGGCGCTGGTGGAAAACCTGGCCGACGACGTCCAGGGCGACACCGGGGTGGAGGCCGTCCGGGCGCTCATCGACCGGCCGAGCCTCGCCGGCCGCTTCATGTTTTCCTACTTCGGCAGCGCCGAGGGGGTGATGACCATGCACCCGCCCGAGGAACTGCCCGCCGACTACGACCCGCGCCGCCGCCCCTGGTACCAGGATGCGGAGCGCATCGGCACCAGCACCATCACCGAACCCTACACCGACGCCTCCACCGGCAAGCTGATCGTCACCGTCACCACGCCGGTCAAGGCGGGCGGCAGCGGCGGGCTGCAGGGGGTGGTGGGCGGCGACCTCACCTTGGACGTGCTGGTGCAGCTGGTGCGCGGCCTCGATCTCGGCGGCATCGGCCACGGCTTCCTGGTCAACAGCCAGGGCACCGTGCTGATCCACCCTGACCAGGCCCTGACCCTGAAGCCCATGGGCGATGCCTACCGCGGCCTGACGGCGGCCGCCCTCGGCGCCGGCGCCAGCACCCTGCGGGAAACCGCCGACGGGCATCTGGTCGCCTTCTTCCCAGTGGAGGGGTTGCCGGGGGTGGACTGGCGGCTGGGCTTCGCCATCGACCGCGCCGCCGCCTTCGCGCCGCTGGTGAACTTCCGCATCACCATGGCGGTAACGACGCTGGTGGTGGTGGCGGCCATCATCGCCCTGGTCGGCTTCATGGTGCGCCGTCTGGTGGCGCAGCCGGTGCTGGCCATGACCGGCGTCATGGCCCGCCTGTCCGAGGACGACCTGGAGGTGGAGGTGCCCTACACCGGCCGCCAGGACGAAATCGGCCGCATGGCCTCCTCCGTCAGTCACTTCAAGAGCCAGCTGATCCGCATGCGCCAGCTGGAGCAGGAGAAGGTGGAGGAAGTGATCCGCGGCGAGGAACACCGCAAGGCCGCCCTGCGCAAGTTGGTGGAAAGCCTGGACGCCACCATCGGCGAGGTGGTGCACCGCCTCACCACCTCCGCCGCCGAGCTGCAGGCCTCGTCCTCGCACATGGCCGAAGTGGCTTCCCGCACCAGCAGTCAGGCGACCCTGGTGAGCGCCGCCGCCGCCGAGACCTCCGGCAACGTCCAGACGGTCGCTTCCGCCACCGAGGAACTCACCGCCTCCATCGCCGACATCGGCCGTCAGGTGGTGCATTCGACCGAGATCGCCAGCCAGGCCGACCGCGAGGCGCGCACCTCGTCCGAGGCGGTGGCCGCCCTGTCGCAGGATGTCGGCCGCATCGGCGACGTCATCAGCCTGATCACCGATATCGCCAGCCAGACCAACCTTCTCGCGCTGAACGCCACCATCGAGGCGGCGCGGGCGGGCGAGGCCGGCAAGGGCTTCGCCGTCGTCGCCAACGAGGTGAAGACCCTCGCCAACCAGACCGCACGGGCGACGGAGCAGATTGCCGGCAACATCCAGTCGGTCCAGGACGGCACCCGCCGGGCGGTGGATGCCATCCATTCCATCGCCGGCGTCATCGGCCGCATGAGCGAGATTTCCACCACCGTCTCCGCCGCCGTGGAGGAGCAGAACGCCGCCACCGCCGAAATCGCCCGCAGCGTCGAGCAGACCTCGCGCGGCACCCGCGAGGTGTCGGACAGCATCGGCGAGGTGGAGCGCGCCGCCGCCGAAACCGGCGAGGCCGCTGGTCGCATCGCCGAGGCGTCGCAGGACCTGTCCACCCAGGCCGCCCGCCTGAAGGACGAGGTGGCGCGGTTCATCGCCCAGGTGCGCGCCAACAAGGAAGACATCAAGCTGCTGGAATGGACCGCCGACATGGTGGTCGGCGTGCGCGAGATCGACGACCACCACCGCGCCATCATCACCGAGCTGAACACCTTCGCCGGCGAGATGCTGCACGGCGACGGCCGCCGCGCCGCCCATGCCATGCTCGCCCGCATGCAGGCCGACATGGCCAAGCACTTCAAGGAGGAAGAGGCGGAGATGCAGGCCAGCCGCTTCCCCGGCCTGGACGCCCACCGCCAGCAGCACCGGGCGCTGCTCGACTACCTGCAGCGGACGGCGCCGGCGGTGGAGGAAGGCTCGCCGGACGCGGTCATCGCCTTCTTCGAACACGTCGGCGACTGGCTGAAGAACCACATCCACAAGTCCGACCGGCCGTTCATGCAGCACATGCAGGCCCAGGGCCGGCTGGGCGCCGGCGGCCGCAGCGGCCGCGCGGCGTGACGGATCGACGCGGCGGGGCGGCGGGCGGTGCGGCGGGTCAGGCTTCCTGGCCGGCGCACCAGCCGCTCGACCACGCCCACTGGAAGTTGTAGCCGCCGAGCCAGCCGGTGACGTCCACCGCCTCGCCGATGACGAACAGCCCCGGCACCTCCCGCGCTGCCATGGTGCGGGAGGACAGGGCGCGGGTGTCGATGCCGCCGGCCGTCACCTCGGCCTTGGCGAAGCCCTCGGTGCCCGCCGGCACCACCGTCCAGCGGTTGAGCCGCTCCCCCACCTGCCGCAGCGCCTTGTCCGGCTGGGCCGCCATGATGCCGGCCGGCAGGCCGTGGTCCGCCAGCCCCTGGGCGAGGCGGGTCGGCAGCAGCTCCGCCAGGATGGTCTTCAGCTCCGCCTTCGGCCGGTCCTGCTTGCGGGCGATCAGGCGGGCGGCGGCGTCGGTGCCGGGCAGCAGGTCGAGCACCACCGTCTCCCCCGGCCGCCAGTAGGACGACACCTGCAGGATGGCGGGGCCGGACAGGCCGCGGTGGGTGAACAGGATGTTCTCGCGGAACCGCCCCTTGCCGCATTGCGCCAGCGCATCCACCGACACGCCGGACAGCGGCCGCATGAGCACCAGGTCCGCCTCGCCGACCGTCAGCGGCACCAGCGCCGGGCGCGGCGGCACCACCGCCAGCCCGAACTGCCGCGCCAGATCGTAGGCGAAGCCGGTGGCGCCCATCTTGGGGATGGACGGACCGCCGGTGGCGATGACCAGCGACGGCGCCTGGACGCTGCCCTTGTCGGTGACGACGCGGAAGCTGTCGGCGTGGCTCACCTCCTGCACCCGGTGGGCGAGGCGGATGTCGACGCCGCCGGCCGTGCACTCGTCCAGCAGCATGCGCAGGATGCGCATCGCCGTGTCGTCGCAGAACAGCTGGCCGAGGGTCTTCTCGTGGTAGGGGATGCGGTGGCGCGTCACCATGTCGATGAAGTCGAACTGGCTGTAGCGCGCCAGGGCCGACTTGGCGAAATGCGGGTTCTCCGACAGGAAGCGGTCGGGGGCGCAACCCAGGTTGGTGAAGTTGCAGCGGCCGCCGCCGCTGATGAGGATCTTCGCCCCCGGCTTGTCGGCGTGGTCGAGCACCACCACCCGCCGCCCGCGCCTGCCGGCGGTGAGGGCGCACATGAGGCCGGCGGCACCGGCCCCCAGAACGATGACGTCAAACTGCTGCATGGACCGGCAACTACCCACCGAAGCCGATGTAGGCGCCGACGCCGCCGGCCACCAGGGCGGCCACCGCCAGGGCCAGCGTCACGCCCTGCCAGCGCAGCACGGCGGCGAGGGCGGCCTGGGCGGCGGTGGTGTCGGCCGCTTCCTCCGCTTCCTCGAAGCGCTTGAGCGGGCGGGCGTAGGTCCAGGCCAGCAGGGCGGTCATCAGCAGGCCGAGGCCGGACATCACATGCACGTGCATTCCCGCCACGGCAAAGCCGCCGTAGAGGCTGAACAGCAGCGAGAAGCCGCTCGCCAGCGCCACGGCGGCGGCGATCCAGGCGACGGTGAAGAAGCGCGGCAGCAGGCGCGCCCACAGGGCATGACGGTCCGCCGGCTCCAGGGTGGCCAGGGTGGGGGGCAGCAGCACGACCAGGAAGAACAGGCCGCCGCTCCAGGCGACCACGGCCAGCAGGTGCAGGGCGATGGCGATCTGGTGCATGGGGGCAGGGCGCTCCGTCAGCGCCCGCCGGCGGCGGCGATGGCGATCACTTCCTCGGCAAGCGCCCGCATTTCCTGCGCCGCCTGACTGCGGCCGGCGGTTTCCAGCACGCCGAGGCCGTCCATCATGCTGGCGGCGAAGGCGACGCGGTTGCCGAGGCGGGCCTCGGTGACCGGCAGGTCGAGCTTTTCCACCTCCGCCACGATGGTGTCGACCAGATTGCCGCGCGGCGGCATGCGGTTGAGCACCAGCCGGGCCGGCGTCTTTTCCTTGCGGGCGGCCTCCAGGGTCGGCTGGGTGGCCCACAGGTCCATGGGCGAGGGCTGCACCGGCACCAGCAGCACGCCGGCGGCGCGGATGGCGGCCTTGGCCTCGGTCTCGGCGTGCGGCGGGGTATCGACGATCACCACGTCGACGCTGTTGCGCAGGCGGTCGAGTTCGGTCGACAGGCGCCAGCCGGCAATGCCCGACAGCCGCAGGCCGCCCGCCTCCTCGCCCAGACGCTCCTGCCGCACGGCGAACCAGCGGCTGAGGCTGCCCTGGGGGTCGATGTCGACCAGGGCGATGCTGCGGCGGCCGCCGTCCGACAGCGCCACGGCAAGCTGGGCGGCCAGCGTCGTCTTGCCGGCGCCGCCTTTCTGCTGGGCGATGGTGATGACGGTCGCGGCCATGCTGGCGTGTCCCCCGGCTGGTGTCTCTGGCTTTGGTGAGGCTAGAGAACCGCAGGGTTTTTGCAAGCGCTTCTGCACCGCCCCCGCCGGGAGGGGGAGGACGACCGGCCCTATTCGCCCTGCCAGCCCCGCTGCATGGCAAAGGCGGCGGTGGCCTGGTCCATGGTGTTGCGGTGCTGCAGGAACCAGTCGGGCAGGCGTTCGGCCACATAGGCGCGCACGAAGGCAAGGTTGCCGCGGGCGAGGTGGTCGGCGAAGTGCTCCACCTCCGCCAGCACGCGGCGGTGTTCGCCCTTGTGGATGGCGGTGGCGAAGAAGCCGGTCTCGTCCATCAGCACTTCCTCGCGGGCGAAGTGGGCGCGGGTGTGCTCCGCCAGCGCCGCGAAGGCGGCGGGGAAGGCCGCGTCGTCGGCGGCGATGGCGGCATTGAGCTGGTGCACGAACTCTTCGTGGTCGGCGTCGATGAAGCCCACCCCGACCATCAGATCATCGGTCCACTGCATGGTGCTGTCCCCCGGCGTTGGGGACGCCTCCCGCCCTCGCGGCGCCTCTGCGGGTGCCTGGGTTGAAGATGTAGAAAATCCACATCTTTGTCGAGGGCAAAATGGCCCGGTGCCGTCAGGGCGGGCACCGGGCCATTGCAGGAGTGCCGCAGGCGGGCGATGGCGCCTCAGAAGGCGGGGACGACGGCGCCCTGGAACCGCTCCAGGATGAAGGCCCGCACGGTATCGGTGTGGTAGGACTCGACCAGCGTCTTCACCCAGGCGGCATCGGCGTTATCCCCGCGCACCACCACGATATTGGCATAGGGGCTGTCGGCTTCCTCGATCACCACCGCGTCCTTCAGCGGGTTGAGGCCGGCTTCCAGGGCGTAGTTGGTGTTGATGGCGGCGGCGGCGACATCGGGCAGCACCCGCGGCAGCTGGGCGGCATCCACTTCCGTGAAGCGCAGCTTCTTCGGGTTCTCGGTGATGTCGAGCGGGCTCGGGGTCAGGCCGACGCCGTCCTTCAGGCCGATGACGTTCTGGGCCGCCAGCAGCAGCAGGGCGCGGCCGCCGTTGGTCGGATCGTTGGGAATGGCGATCTGGGCACCCTCGGGCAGGGCGTCGAGGCTCTGCACCGAGCGGGAATAGATGCCCATGGGCTCGACGAAGTTTTTCGCCACCGAAACAAGGGTGAAGCCGCGATCCTTCACCTGCTGGTCCAGGTAGGGCTGGTGCTGGAAGCTGTTGGCGTCCAGGTCGCCGTCGGCCAGGGCGGTGTTGGGCAGCACGTAGTCGCTGAAGGGCACGATCTCGATGGTCAGGCCCTTCTCGCGGGCGACGTCGCGCACCACTTCCATCACTTCCTCGTGGCTGCCGGGGGTGACGCCGATGCGGATGGAGGTCTTGTCCTGGGCGGCGGCGGTGCCGGCACCCAGGCCGACGACGGCAGCCAGGGCCACGGCGGCGGCCAGGGGACGAAGGGCGGACAGGGTGAACATGCGTGGTCTCCTCGGTCGGTCGTCTGCAACGCCCGGACGGGCGCCGGAACAGCAAAAAACCGCCACAGCAAAGGGCCGGGCGGTCGACGAACGGGACCTGCTTCGGCTTTAGCTGGATTTGTTGAGCGCCCGCAATCTGAAGATCAAATCGGCGCTGCCGTGGCGGCACATGCCGTCATAGGCCAAAGGCAGCGACCGCCGCCAGCATTTCACGCACATGGCAGGTATGAATGAGATGCAAATCACATTCCCTGCATGCAAAAAGAGACCGGCGCCGCGGCGGACCGCAGCGCCGGCAAGGCAGGGAGCAGGGTGTCCCTGAAGCCTCAGGCCTTCGGCCGCTTGCCGGCCAGCAGGCCCTGGACGGCGTAGGCGAGGATGGTGGTGCCGGCAAGGCCGATGCCCCAGATGATGCCGATCAGCAGCCAGTCCACCGGGCCGCCGGCATCGGTGAAGCCGGAGACGGTGACCCAGGCCATCAGCACCAGCGCCATGACGCCACCGGCGAGGCCGATGACCTCCGACCGGATCAGGCGGCGGCTGTCGATGCGGCCTTCGCGCATCAGCACCACCGCAAAGCCGATCAGGCCGGCAAGGCCGAGCAGCAGCAGGAACCAGAACAGCGGTCCCATCATCTCCAGGAAGACCGACACCAGCACGGCGAGATCAAGATCCTTCATTGCAGTGTCCTCCCCCTCAGGCGCGGCCGCGCAGCATGGAAATGTAGGTCGGCTTCAGCGCCATGGTCTTCATCACCCAGGTGATCCACAGTTCTTCCAGCGGCGCGATGACCCCGGGGAACGACGGCACCAGGTTGTTGTCGTAGTCGAATTCCACCAGCATGGCGCGGCCGAGCTGGGTGATCAGCGGGCAGGAGGTATAGCCGTCGTAGACGCTGGTCGCCTTCGGTCCGCCCAGGTCGGCGATCAGGTGATCGAGCGCCACCGGCACCTGCCACTTCACGCTGGCCGCCGTCTTGCCCTTGGGCACGCCGGCGATGTCGCCGACGCCGAAGACGTTGGCATAGCGCTTGTGGCGCAGGGTGGCCTTGTCCACCTCCATCCAGCCGTCGGCGGCAAACGGGCCTTCCTGCCAGCCGAGCGGGCTGTTGCGCACCGCCATGGGCGCCCGCATGGGCGGCACCACGTTGATGAAGTCGTAGGGGATTTCCGCCTCGCCCTCGGGGGTCTTGAAGGTGGCGACCTTGCGGCCGAGGTCGATGGCGGTCATGACGTGCTCGTACTGTACCTTCACGCCGCGCTCGCGGTAGAGCATGCGCACCTTTTCCGCCACGATGGGCACGCTGAACAGCACCTTGTTGTTGGCGGCGTAGGTGAGTTCCGCCTTGCCGCGGTTGCCGCGGCGGCGCAGGTAGTCGTCGGTGATGAAGGTGTACTTCAGCGGCGCGCCGGCGCACTTCATCTCGGTGTTGGGGCGCAGGAACAGGCCGCGCCCGCCCTCGTCGGCGAACCGGGACATGGCCTGCCAGGTGGCGGCGGCGCCGGCCGGGCTGTGGTAGATGCTGCCAAGGCCGTCCTGGCCGATGCGGGTGGTGTCCATGCCCTGGATGGAGTCGTAATCCAGGTGCAGGCCGGTCGCCACCACCAGGTAGTCGTAGGGCAGCTTCTTGCCGCTTTCGGTGGTGACGGTATTGGCCTCGGGGTCGAACTCGGCCACCCGTTCCTCGATCCACTCGATGCCCTTCGGCAGATATTCGGCGGTGGTGGAGGTGACGTAGCCGGCCGGCTTCAGGCCGCCGGCGACCAGGGTGAAGCCCGGCTGGTAGAAGTGTTCCTTGCGGGCATCGACGATGGTCACCTTGGCGCCGTCCAGCTGCCGCATGAGGCGGGAGGCGGTGGCGAGGCCGGCGGCGCCGGCACCGGCGACGACGATGCGGGCGCTGCTCTTCACCGTCTGCGCCTGCGCCTCCGGTGCGGTCGCCGGCAGCGCCGCCAGCGCCGCGCCGGCCGCCCCCAGCTTCAGCAGATTGCGGCGGCTGAGCGGCCCGTCGACGGGGAACGGCGGTTTCTCGAAAGTGGTCATGCGTCCTGAACTCCCTGCCCCAGACTTTTCTATATGCGACAAGAGTGAATTAGCTCACGCTAATTTTCAAGCCTCTAGAGCGGCGGGATTGGCGGCCCGGCGTAAGCCCTTGGTGGCGGGGCGGAAATGCCCGCTGCGGCGGCAACCGTGGCGTCGTCCTGCGCCTTGCGGTAGAACTGGACCATGACGACCGCCCCCGCATCGCCCCTTGTTTACGTGGTTGACGACGACGCCGCGCTGCGCGATTCGCTGTGCTGGCTCATCCGGTCCGCCGACCTGGAGGTGGAGGCGCATCCCTCCGCCGACAGCTTCCTGCGGGCGTTCAGCGAGGCGCGGCCGTGCTGCATCCTGCTCGACGTGCGCATGCCGGGCATGACCGGGATGGAGCTGCAGGAGGAATTGCGCCGCCGCGGCGCTGCGGCCCCCATCGTGTTCATGACCGGCCACGGCGACGTGCCCATGGCGGTGCGGGCGCTGAAGGCCGGCGCCTTCGACTTCATCGAGAAGCCCTTCGACGACGGCATCATGCTCGACCGCATCCGGGCGGCGGTGGCGCATCATCGGGTGCTGCTGGAGGACCGGGCGCAGCGTCAGGCGGTGCTGGCGCGCTGGCAGACCCTGACACCGCGGGAACGGCAGGTCATGCGGCTGGTGGCCGGCGGGCAGATGAACAAGCGCATCGCCCACGACCTTGACATCTCGCTGAAGACGGTCGAGGTCCACCGGCATAACGTGATGGAGAAGATGGCGGCGGCCTCGGTCGCCGACCTGACCCGGATGCTGCTGGCGCTCGGCGATGCGGCGGCGGACGCCGGGCCGGTGCCGCCCGTGCCGCCGGGACCGTCAGACCGATGACAGCCGGGCGCGGCTGGCCGGCGCGGCGGCAAGGGCGGCGGGCTCGCCTTCCTCCATGCGCCGTTCCAGGTCTTCATGGCGGCGGGCCAGCGCCTCGTGCGCTTCCTGCAGGCAGGCGAGGGTGGCGCGGCGCTCCATCTCGTGGGCCAGCAGGTTGATCAGGTTCTGCACGTCGCCGGCATGGGGGGCAAAGGCGGCGGCGTCGTCGAGCCGCAGGTCGACGAAGCCGAAGGTCTCGCACCCCGACACCAGATCCAGCCGCTTCCATCCCGCCGCCAGCTGCGGCCGGTCGAGCAGGGGCAGGGCGGTGACACGCGCCTCGGCGACGCCCGGCACCTCGGCCAGGGCGGCGGCGGCGAAGGTCTCGAACTGCGTGCGGCCGGGCAGCGAGCGCAGCATCACCGCCAGCATCAGCAGACGCGAGGCCACGTCAGGCATGGCCGTGCGCCTGATGTCCGCAGCCGCAGGCGTGGTCGTGCTCATGCCCGTGCCCGTCCTCGGAGGCGGCGGCCGGCACGTAGTAGGGGTTGGCGAGGATCTGGTTGCGCACCAGCATCAGCGGGTGGGCCTTGACGATGCGGAACAGCAGGTCGCCATCGAAGGCGCGGGCGTCGTACTGGCAGATGGCGCTGAAGGGGTGGGTGCGGATGACGTCGTTGACCGCCTGCTCATAGGCCACCAGCTGGTCGACGCCGGTCAGTTCCGGTTGGCGCGACCATTCCATCTCGCCCGTAAAGAAGACGGTGCCGTTCACCTGGGTCCGCATGCGGTCGTAGCCCTGGCGCAGCAGGCCGAGCATGCGGTCCTTGTCGAACCGTCGGCCGGCGGTATAGACCTCGGCCGCCGGCTCGACGGTGAAGGTCGGCTCGTCCAGCAGGTGGACCGGCACGCCGCGCAGCCGCAGATGATTGCGGATGAGGTCGAGGTCGCTCTCCCACGCGAAATAGGCCGTCGAACCTCCGCCCCGCAGCACCCCGGCCATGATGCGGCCGATGGCATCCAGGCGCTGGTCGGCGCTGTCGTAGATGAAGCAGACGTGCGTTCCGGGTCCGATGGACTCCAGATTGAGCGGTCCCTGCTCGATCATGATTGGTTCCGAGACATTCTGTAGAGGACTCTAATGTGGCACGGCCGGGGGCGGGACGGAAGGGGGCTCTTGGGCCGCCGGGGCCGGCGGCAGCAGGTCGGGGGCGGCATCCTTCAGGCCGACGCCGGTGAGGCCGAGGCGGCGCGCCTCCGCCATTAGCCACGCCAGCTTGAAGGCGGCGGCCTCCGGCGCCAGACCCTCCGGCCGGATGTTGGAGATGCAGTTGCGGTCGCTGTTCTGGCGGCCGGGGGCGGGGTTGCAGGTGATGTAGGCGCCCAGGCTGTCGGGGCTCGACAGGCCCGGCCGCTCGCCGATGAGGATGACGGTCAGGCGGGCGCCGAGGGCGGCGCCGACATCGTCGGCAAGCGCCACCCGCGCCCGCTGCGCCACCACCAGCGGCGCGATGCGCCAGCCGCCGAGGCGCTTCAGGGCCGCCGCCACCACCGCCGCCGCATGGCCTTCCACCGCCCGCACCGACAGGCCGTCGGCGATGACGAACACCGCATCCCAGTCGCCGCGCGGCAGCCGCGCCGCATCGTCGGGGTGCAGCCGGCGGCCGAGGTCGGGGCGCTTCAGGTACTCGGCGCCGTCGGCGGCCTGCGACCGCACCGTCTCCACCGGCAGGCCCAGCGGCGCCAGGGCGGCGGCGCGGCCGCCGGCATCAAGGCTGCTCTTGAGGCTGTCGCGGGCCTCCGCCCAGGCCGCCTGGAAGCGCAGCAGCGGCGCCGTCGGCAGGCCGTCGCCGGCGCGGCCCATGGCGATGCGGGCGGCGGTGTGGCGGCGCAGGAAGGCCCAGGGCTCGTCGCCGGTCATGCCACGTCCTCCCCGCGGTCGCCCGCCGCATCCGCCGTCGCCGTGGCCGGCAGCAGCCGTTGCGCCGCCGTCAGGGCCGGGCGCACGCGGCCGAGGCGGTCGGCGATTTCCATGCGGTGCAGCCAGGCCTCGAACTCCGGCGCTGGCCGCAGGCCGAGGGTGGAGCGGACGTAGAGCGCATCGTGGAAGCTGGTGCTCTGGTAGTTCAGCATGATGTCGTCGGCCCCCGGCACCCCCATGACGAAGTTGACACCCGCAGCCCCCAGCAGGGTCAGCAGCACGTCCATGTCGTCCTGATCGGCCTCGCAGTGGTTGGTGTAGCAGACGTCCACCCCCATGGGCACGCCCAGCAGCTTGGCGCAGAAGTGGTCTTCCAGCCCGGCGCGGATGATCTGCTTGCCGTCGTAGAGGTATTCCGGCCCGATGAAGCCGACCACGGTGTTGGTCAGCAGCGGCTTGAAGGCGCGGGCGACGGCATAGGCGCGCGCCTCAATGGTCTGCTGGTCGCAGCCCCAGTGGGCATCGGCGGAAAGGGCGCTGCCCTGGCCGGTTTCGAAGTACATCACGTTGTCGCCGACGGTGCCGCGCCCGAGCGCCAGCGCCTGCTCGCGCGCCTCGCCCAGCATGGGCAGGGTGATGCCGAAGCTGTCGTTGGCCTTCTCCGTCCCGGCGATGGACTGGAACACCAGGTCCACCGGCGCCCCGGCGGCCATCACCTCCATGGCGGTGGTCACATGGGCCAGCACGCAGGATTGGGTGGGGATGTCGTAGCGCTGGCGGATGTCGTCGATCAGCCGCAGCAGGCGCACCATGGCGGCGGGGCTGTCGGTGGCCGGGTTGATGCCGATGACCGCATCGCCGCAGCCATACATCAGCCCGTCGAGGATGGAGGCGGCGATGCCCTCGGCATCGTCGGTCGGGTGGTTGGGCTGCAGCCGCACCGCCAGCCGGCCGGGCAGGCCGATGGTGGTGCGGAAGGCGGTGACCACCCGGCACTTGCGCGCCACCGCCACCAGATCCTGGTTGCGCATGATCTTGCTGACCGCCGCCGCCATCTCCGGCGTCAGGCCGGGCGCAACCGCCCGCAGCGCCGCCTCGTCGGCGGCGTCGGACAGCAGCCAGTCGCGGAACTCGCCCACCGTCAGGGCCGCCAGCGGCGCGAAGGCGACGGCATCGTGGCCGTCGCAGATCAGGCGGGTGACGGAGTCCTGTTCATAGGGCACCACCGGCTCGGTCAGCAGGCGGGTGAGCGGCAGGTCGGCGAGCGCCAGCCGGGCCGCCACCCGCTCCGCCTCGCTGGCCGCCGCCACCCCGGCCAGCTCGTCGCCGGAACGGCGCGGCGTCGCCTTGGCGAGCAGCTGCCGCAGGTCGGCGAAGCGGTAGGTGGTATGGCCGATGGACTGGGCGAAGGCCATGGCGGCGGTGCTCCTTCCGTGTCCTCTGTGCCGCCAGTGTAGCGCAGAAGGGCGGTCGGGAAAGAGGGATTGCTGCCGGCGCGGGCAGTCTTTTGCACTGCCGCAAATATGGGCAGGGATTAGGGGTATAGGGGCCGCACCCGGTCGGCGATGGGCCCGACCAGCCGCTCGATGCGGGCGCGGGTGGGCGGATGGGTGCGCAGCCAGCCGCCGGCCGACCGCCCCGCCGGCCGCAGCAGACGGGCGAGCCCGCCGCGCGGCAGGGTCTCCAGCTTCACCAGGGCGAGGGCGAGCCCCTGCGGGTCGCCGGTGAGGCGCGCGGCTTCGGCATCGGCGGCAAACTCCCGCCGCCGCGACAGCGACAGGTGGAGCAGGGTGGCCGCCCAGGGTGCGGCGGCGATGGCCAGCACCAGCCACGGCGGCACCGGCGCGGCGGTGAACAGCACCACCAGGATGGCGGCCATCACCCCGAAGAAGGCGAGCGTGTGAACCACCCGGCCGAGCACCGCCGCCAGGGTCATCAGCGCGGTGTCGGCCGCCGCCACGTGCGCCACTTCATGGGCGAGCACGCCGCGCAGCTCGCGCCGGTCCATCACCATGGTCATGCCGTCGGACAGGGCGATGGCGGCGCGGCGGCAGTCGCCCACCGACAGCGCGGTGACGCTGCCGCCGGGCAGGCGATACAGCACCGGCGGCGCTGCCAGTCCGGCGGCGTCGGACAGCTCCACCAGCAGGGTGTAGAGGCCGGGCGCCTGCTGCGGATGCACCGGCCGGGCGCCAATGAGCCGCATGGCGACGGCCGGCGGCACCGTCGCCGCCATGGCCACCGTCGCCACCGCCACCGCCAGGGTCACCAGCAGCCCGTCCGGCCCGGCGATCAGCCAGCCGGTCAGCGCCAGCACGGCGATCATGCCGGCCAGCGACAGCAGCGCATCACCGTGCGTCAGGGCGCGCATCCAGGCCATGGCGGCGGCCTCCCTTGCTTCCGCCGGGGAGCGGTCAGGCGGGTCGGGTCAGAAGCGGCCGGTGTCCTGCACCTGCTGCAGATAGGCCTCGACCGCCTCGTGGTCGATGAAGGCGCCGGAAATCTGCGCCACCAGCATCATGATGGCGGCCCGGTCCCAGCCGGTGAACACCGGCGCCGCCAGGATCGGCTCGCGCCGGAAGGCCGAGATCAGCCCGACGCCCATGGAGCCGAAGAACAGGATCTCGCGGAACGCCGCCATCACCAGCGGCTGCGGCATGATGGAGGCGATGAGGAAGGCGATGGCGATGCCAAGCCCCGCCCCCAGCAGGGCGCGCCGGTTGTGGCGGTCGCGGGCGACCGGGTCCGACAGGTCGATGCGGCCGTCGTCATCCTGCGGCGGCCGGCGCGACCAGCGGCGCGGGCGGTCGTCGCCGCCGTCGTCGCCGCGTTCGGAGCGGAAGAACGGGCCGCGATCGTGGGCCATGGGAGCGTTCCTTCTGTGGCAGGGCGGCGGGGAACCGGAGAGGCCTCCGCCTTCCTGGAATCTGGGGCCGCCAGCGGGGCGTTCAACGCTTATTGCAGGCGGCCGGCGGGAAACGGGCCGGGGCCGGGTTCGGCGACCAGCGCACGGTCGGCATCCACCGCCAGCCATTCCTCCAGCGCCTCCCACGCCGGCAGGGCGCCGTCCAGGCGCTCCACCAGCCGCACCAGCAGGCGCCCGGCGGCCACCTGCAGCAGCAGGTTGCCCGGTCCCCAGATGTTCAGCAGCAGGCCGGTGGTGACGGCATCGCGCAGGATGGCGGCGGCGCGGGCGGCGTGCGCACCGGCGGCCGGCAGGGTGCGGATGCGCGCCGGCTCGCGGCCAAGGCTGCGCCGCTGCTCCAGCCCGTGGGCGAGCAGGTGGGTGCGCAGGGCATCGTCGAAGGAGCGCATGGCGGCATAGCCGCCCTGGGTGGCGAAGGTTTCGCGCAAGGAGGCGAGGGCGGCGACAATGCCGTGGGCCACGTCGGCGCTGCTGGCGCCGTGCTGGGCGGCCTTGCCGACCATGGTGTCGATGAGGGCCTCCACCGCCTGGACGGGCGGGTGGACGGGGCCGGCTGCGCGGACGGCGGCGGCGGCCGGAGCCGCGGCGGCGGGCGAGGGGACGTCGGGTGCGGTCATCGCAAGTATCCTCCGCATGAAGCGATACCCGGTCAGGAACAAGGCGTCGCCTCCCCTGTGGCGGGGCCGGCACGCCACGGTGCCGGAACGGCCACCGATGACCCTGATATCGGCGGAGAAGAAGCTGTTGTCAATGCAGCGGAAAGAGGCGGGGCGGGCCGATCAGGGCCCGCGCCGTCCGGTGCAGCGTTCACGATGTCAACAGGCGGGCGGTGTCAGGCGGCCTTCTCCGGCGCATCCTGCGCAACGGCATCGGCCGACATGGGCGCCACAGGCTCGGTCGCCTGCGACGGCGCCGCCGCCTTGATAGCGATACGGGTGGGCTCAGCCTGTGCCTCGGCGGGCTTCGGCAGGCGGATCGTCAGCACGCCCTTGTCGAACGTGGCTTCGGCCTCGGCGGCCTTGGTCACATACGGCAGGCGGACGGTGCGGGCAAAGCCGCCATAAGACCGCTCGACGAGGTGACGGCCCTCATCACTGGTCTCATGTTCCTCCTTCTTTTCGCCCTTGATCGTCAGCAGGTCACCAGCGACTTCGATGGTGACGTCGTTCTCGGCGACCCCCGGCAGTTCCATCGTCACCATCAGGTGCGTGGGGGTTTCCTGGACGTCCATGCGCGGCACGACCATGGTGGTGGCGGTGCCGGCCGTCATCCGGCCGAAGGTCTCCTCAAACAGCCGCTCCATGTCCCGCCGCATGGCGGTGACAGGGTCGGCATCCCGCGCGACAGGCGCCGCATGGCGTCCCGCCCACGGAACCAAGCTTCTCAGGTCGAGCATGGCGTCCTCCCATCGCTGTGGGAGGCGGATTACCGGCGTCGGAGCCTTCCGGACTGGGAGGCGTCGATACGCCGCATCTACCCGTCCCCGAAGTGAACCGCTGCCGCGTCCTGGCGGCAGCCGGCGGTGGAACCACATCCACCGTCAAGGAAGAATTATACGCCTGCCGGCCCAAGGCCGCAAAAGAAAAAGGGGCGGATGCTCCGCCCCTTCGTCCGGCTGATGACGCGCCGCGGCGGCGGCGGCCGTCAGACGATGTGCTTGCAGGCGGTGATGTAGATGATCCAGCTCATCAGCACCACCACCATGAACAGGCCGAAGTAGAGGATGCCGTACAGGCCGAACACGAAGATGGAGACGTGGCCGAGCAGGAACGCCAGGCACAGGGCCAGCATGCCGAGGCCCTTGAAGGCGGTGACGGCGCGCGGGTGCAGGCGGGTGCCGGTGTGGTCGGTCCAGTCGAACAGCGGCGGCTTGCCGAGAACGGCATTGAGCGCCAGCACCACCACGCCAGCCAGGGCCATGGCGGCGACCAGCTGGCCGAGGAAGACGGTGGCATCGCCGGCGCCGATCAGCTGCGGCAGGCCCCAGGTGGCTGCAGCGGCAACGACGAAGGTCAGGCTCATGACCCAGTTGCCGGCATAACGTGCGGTGAACATCGGGAAGCGGTCCTCTGCGTCGAGCAATCACGGTCGGGCGCAGGGCGGACGATGCGGGCGAAATCCCCGGGGGAGGGGAGGAGGGACGCCCATGCTGCACCGCCGTTGCGCGGGGTGCCCATAGCATGGGTGCGGCATAATCGACAACAAGACTCTGCTATTCCACAAATGGAAAAGGGGCAATCGCTGCAAGCAATTGCCCCTTCTGCCACAAGTCCGCAAAAGAAGTGGGTGAATGAAGGGTCAGGTGCTGACGTGCTTGCCGGCGGTCAGATACACGATGACGGCCAGGCCAATCACCGCCAGCAACACCATCGGCACGATGATCAGCGGCCACTGGAAGAGGTAGATGGCGATGTAGAAGGCGATGCCGCCCAGGCCGACGCCGACCACGCCCAGGGTCCGCAGCCCGGCCTTCACCCCCGGATGCAGCCGCTGGCCGGTTTCGTCGGACCAGTCGATGGCCGGCTGGCCGCGCACGGCGGCGACGCTGCCGAAGTAGACGATGCCGACGGCCGACAGGATGGCGAGCAGGGTCAGCAGGTTGTCGACGCCGCTGGGCAGGGCGGTGGCGGCCCCCTGCACCAGCTGGATGATGACGATGGCCACGAAGAACACCGCGGCGAGCGTCAGGTTGCCGGCGTATTTGGGTGTGAACATCCTTCCTCCGCTGTCAGTTTTTATCGGTGGTCAGATGGCGATGGCCTCGCTTGCCGCCGGCACCAGATGGAAGGCGTCGAACAGCGGATAGGCCATGAACCGCAGCCCCGACAGCGCCAGCGCCAGCAGCACCAGGGTGGTCAGGACCAGACGCAGACGACCGTACCACGGCGGCGTCAAACCCGACAGTGCCGCTCGGTGATCGGCGGCGAAGGCGGCGAGGAAACCGAGCATCATGATGGCGTGCGACAGCGGCGCGCTGAAGGCCAGCGCCGCCCACCCGACCAGCGGCGGCACCACCCCCCACACCAGCATCAGCCGCGGCACGCCGTAGGGCATGCGCAGCACCAGTCCCCAGTGGACGGCGCCGAGGAAGGCGAGGATGACGGCGCCATAGGTGATCTGCGCCTTGTGGGCCATGACGTCGAAGGGGTGGCGGGCCATCCACACCCCGGCCGCGCCGACATAGAACGGGATCAGCCCGGCGAAGCCGAGCACGGCGGCCGTGCGCGCCAGGCGGCGGTGCGTCTGCTGCGGATCGGCGCCGGGCAGGGCGGCGGGGCTGGTGGCGGACATGGGCGGCCTCTCCTGCTGCGGCGGCCGTCGGTGCGGCGGCCGGGTGCGGTGCGATGCTCTCCCCTTCCATACGTTCCAGGTGGGCGGCAGGATCGCCGCCCGCAACCCCGCCCTCCGAACGACCACGGCCGGCACCCCTGAGGGTACCGGCCGTGGCAGTCGTCGGTGCGTCGGCGCAGCTTACTCGGCGGCCGCCCGCGGCGCCTGCTGCGGCTGGCGGAAGGCCTTCAGAAGCTCCGTCTCGCGGGCCTTCTGTTCCTCCACGTTGCGCTCCAGCACGTGCCCGAAGCCGCGCATCTTCAGCGGCAGGGCGGCGATCTCGGTCGCCAGGGCGTGGGTGTCGGGGCGCAGGCCGTCGCACAGTTCCGCCGCCACCGTCTCGAACTCGCCGATCAGGCGGCGCTGCAGCTTGCGTTCCGCCGTGTAGCCGAAGACGTCCAGCGCCGAGCCGCGCAGGCCCTTCAGCTTCGCCAGGGTGCGGAAGGCGCCCATCATCCACGGGCCGAAGGTGGTCTTGCGCAGGCGGCCGGACTCGTCGCGGTTGCCGAGCAGCGGCGGCGCCAGGTGGAAGGTCAGCTTCAGCGACTCGCCCTCGAACTGGTCCTTCAGGGCGGCGTGGAAGCGGCCGTCGGTGTAGAGGCGGGCGACCTCGTACTCGTCCTTGTAGGCCATCAGCTTGAAGGCGCTCTTGGCCACCGCCTCGGCAAAGCCGGTCAGGCCGGGGGTGCGGGTCTTTTCCGCCTGCACGGCGCGGTCGACCAGGCCCTTGAAGCGGGCGGCATAGGCGGCGTTCTGGTAGCCGGTGAGGAACTCCACCCGGCGGGCGACCATCTCCTCGAAGGTTTCCGACAGGCGGCGGTGGGCCAGCGGCGAGGAGGCGGCGGTGTCGGCCGAGCGGTCGACCATGGCTTCCACCGTCTCCGGCGCCACCGCGTAACGGCGGCCCCACAGCAGGGCGGTCAGGTTGGCCTTGATGGCGACGCCGTTCAGCTCGATGGCCTTCTCGATGCTTTCCAGGGTCAGCGGGATCAGGCCCTTCTGCCAGGCGTAGCCGACCATGAACAGGTTGGTGGCGATGCTGTCGCCCATCAGCGCCGTGGCGATGCGGGTGGCATCGACGAAGCTGGCCGCCTCCGCCCCCACCGCCTCGGCCAGGGCATGGCGCACCTGGCTGCGCGGGAAGGCGATGTCCGGCTTGCCGGTGAAGTCGGCCGTCATGGTTTCGTGGTCGTTGATGACGGCGCGGGTGAAGGCGGCGCGCGTCTTGCCCAGCACGTCGAAGGTGCCGGCGGTCAGCATGTCGCAGCCGAGCACCAGGTTGGCGTTGCCGGCGGCGATGCGGCTGGCGTAGAGGCGCGACGGGCTTTCGGCGATCTGCACGTGGGTGACGACGGCGCCGTTCTTCTGCGCCAGCCCGATCTGGTCGAGCACGGAGACGCCCTTGCCCTCCAGGTGCCCGGCCATGCCGAGCAGGGCGCCGATGGTGACGACGCCGGTGCCGCCGATGCCGGTGATGACGATGCCGTAGGGCTCGTCATGGGCCGGCAGCACGGGCATGGGCAGCGGCCCGAAGCCGTCGGAACCGCCGGCGTCCTTGCCGACGCCTTCCGGCGTCTTCTTGCGCACCTTGGCGCCCTCGACGGTCACGAAGCTGGGGCAGAAGCCCTTCAGGCACGAGAAGTCCTTGTTGCACGACGACTGGTCGATGGTGCGCTTGCGGCCGAATTCGGTCTCCACCGGCTGCACCGCCACGCAGTTGGACTGCACGCCGCAGTCGCCGCAGCCTTCGCACACCAGCTCGTTGACGAACACGCGCTTGTCGGGATCGTGCATCTTGCCGCGCTTGCGGCGGCGGCGCTTCTCGGCGGCGCAGGTCTGATCGTAGAGGAGCAGGGTGACGCCCTCCACCTCGCGCAGTTCCTTCTGCACTGCCTCCAGGTCGTCGCGGTGGCGGAAGGTGACGCCCTCCGCCCAGGGGGTGCCGATGGGGTACTTGTTCGGGTCGTCGGCGACCACGACGATGCGGCGCACGCCCTCGGCCGCCAGCTGCTGGGTGATCTGCCACGGCGTCAGGGTGCCGTCCACCGGCTGGCCGCCGGTCATGGCGACGGCGTCGTTGTACAGCAGCTTGTAGGTGATGTTGGCCTTGGCGGCGACGGAGGCTCGCACTGCCAGGATGCCGGAGTGGAAATAGGTGCCGTCGCCCAGGTTGGCGAAGATGTGCTTTTCCTCGGTGAACGGCATCTGGCCGATCCACGGCACGCCTTCGCCGCCCATGTGGGTGAAGGTGGAGGTGGAGCGGTCCATCCAGGTGACCATGTAATGGCAGCCGATGCCGGCTACGGCGCGGCTGCCTTCCGGCACCTTGGTGGAGGTGTTGTGCGGGCAGCCGGCGCAGAAATAGGGC
The DNA here is from genome assembly GCF_039523075.1 of Caenispirillum bisanense. Classification (NCBI taxonomy): domain Bacteria; kingdom Pseudomonadati; phylum Pseudomonadota; class Alphaproteobacteria; order Rhodospirillales; family Novispirillaceae; genus Caenispirillum; species Caenispirillum bisanense. The sequence continues at coordinate 51,085 of NZ_BAAAEP010000005.1, read as the reverse complement.
ACGCGCTTGATCGGGCTGACCGGCGTTTCCAGGCTGCGCTCCTTGGCCTCCAGCCACTCCAGCCGCTGCTGGATGGACGGCGCGGTGTAGAACTGGGCCAGCCGCTCGGCGATGACGCGGGCGATGCGGGCCGGGGTCAGCTCGCCGTTGGAGGGCAGGATCCAGGTGCGGTTTTCGTCGAACTTGCCGACCACGCGGGGGCGCACGTCCTCCCGCCAGTTGTACAGCTGTTCCTTCAGCTGGTTCTCGATCAGCGCGCGCTTTTCCTCGATGACGAGGATTTCCTCCAGCCCCTGGGCGAACTCGCGCACGCCTTCGCGCTCCAGCGGCCAGGGCATGCCGACCTTGTAGACGCGGATGCCGATTTCGGCCGCCTTGCGCTCGTCGATGCCGAGGTCGTGCAGGGCCTGGCGGACGTCCAGGTAGCTCTTGCCGGTGGTGACGATGCCCAGGCGCGGGGTCGGGCTGTCCATCACCACCCGGTTCAGGCCGTTGGCGCGGGCGAAGGCGAGCGCCGCATAAAGCTTGTGCTTCATGAGGCGGTGTTCCTGCTCCAGCACGGCATCGGGCCAGCGGATGTGCAGGCCGCCGGCCGGCATCTCGAAGTCGGTCGGGATCTTCACGTCGATGCGGTGCGGGTCGACGGCGATGGAGGCGGAGCTGTCGAGGACCTCGCCCAGCGCCTTGAACGCCACCCAGCAGCCGGAATAGCGCGACATGGCCCAGCCGAGCACGCCGTAGTCGACGATTTCCTGCACGTTGGCCGGCGCCAGCACCGGCATCATGAAGTCCATGAAGGCGTATTCGGTCTGGTAGGCGACCGTCGACGACTTGGCGGCGTGATCGTCGCCGGCCAGCAGCAGCACGCCGCCGTTCTTGGCGGTGCCGGCCATGTTGGCGTGGCGCAGCACGTCGCCGGAGCGGTCGACGCCCGGACCCTTGCCGTACCACATGCCGAACACGCCGTCGTACTTGGCGCCGGGGAACAGGTTGACCTGCTGGCTGCCCCACACGGCGGTGGCGGCCAGATCCTCGTTGACGCCGGGCTGGAAGTGGATGTTGTGGCGCTTCAGGTGCTCGCGCGCCTTCCACAGTTCCTTGTCGAGGCCGCCGATGGGGCTGCCGCGATAGCCGGAGATGAAGCCGGCGGTGTTCAGCCCCGCCGCCTGATCGCGCTCCCGCTGCATCATCGGCAGGCGGGCGAGCGCCTGAATGCCGGTAATGTAGATGCGCCCTGACGACAGGGTGTACTTGTCGTCCAGCGTGACGTTGGCGAGGAAGGTCATGCGGTGTCTCCCGAGTGCCAGGACGGTTCTGCCGCCGCCCTTGCGTTGGTCCCTGTGCGCGCCCGCGGGCCGGTGCGAGCCGGGCAGGCGATGAAAGAATATTTAATGGCAGGAAACGTGACCTACAATGGGGAATCGCCGACCGGCGCGCTAAGGAAAGGATCGGTCGACAGAGGCGGGCGTGCAAGCAATGGTGCGCACGCACCGGCGCCCGCGGCGCAACGATGGGTCCGAGGCGCCGGAGCAAGGGCTGCGGGCGAATGCCGCGATCAGGCGGAGTCGGCGGCCCGCGGCACCTTGAGGAGTGCGCTCAGCACTGCAACCGCCCCGATGGCACCGCCGATGGCCATGTAGACCTTCTGCGTCTCCAGGGCGAGCTTCAGGATGTCGCTGGAGAAGATGGCGCCGATCATGAACACGAAGGGGACCAGCGAGGTCGCATTCAGGATGTCATTGGTGACGGTCTTGCTCGACAGACACGCCTTTCCGTGCAGCCCGACAAGGACAGCCGACCGGGTGGCGGCGACCAGAATGGCGAAGAGGAATATCCCGATGTCGAGCGGGTTCCCGTCGAAGCTCATGTCAGCCGACGAGGTGCAGCGTCTTGATGGCGACGGCCGCACCAATACCACCCAGGGCAGCGGACGCCCAGTCAATGGCTTCGGTGGTGTCGATCCCGAGGAACCCGGTGACGATCCCCACCAGCGCCACGCCCAGCACGCAGCCCCCGCCGATCAGCCGGGTCCAGGACGCAAAGCGGTCAAGCTGGCGGTTGCTCATGCTCTCATCCTCATGAACGTACTACGGGTATCAGATACACCATCCCGCCCCGCTGTCAATGCGGGCTCGCGCCTGTTCGCCTGAGGCCGCCCCGCCGCCGCTATTTCTCGTACAGCCCGTCCAGCATCTCGCCATAGGCGGCGCGGATGACGTGGCGGCGGATCTTCAGGGTCGGGGTGAGCATACCGTTCTCAACCGTGAAGGGCTCCGGCGCCACGCAGAAGCGGCGGATCTTCTCGATGTTCGACAGGTTGCGGTTGACCCGGCCGACGGCGGCATCCATGGCGGCCAGGAACTCCGGCTCGGCGTGGATGGCCAGGTCGGCGGGGTCGCGCTCGTGCTTGCGGGCCCAGACCTTCACCCAGTCCGGGTCGGGCACCAGCAGGGCGACCAGGTGCGGCCGGCGGTCGCCGTAGACCATGGCCTGGGCGATTTCCGCCTCCAGGGTCAGGAAGCCTTCCACCCGCTGCGGCGCCACGTTGTCGCCGCCGGAGTTGACGATGATGTCCTTCTTGCGGTCGGTGATGACGATGTTGCCGTCGTCGTCCAGGTGGCCGATGTCGCCGGTGTGCAGCCAGCCGTCGCCGTCGATGGCGCGGGCGGTGGCGGCGTGGTCGTTCCAGTAACCGCGCATGACCAGCGGCCCGCGCACCAGGATCTCGCCATCGTCGGCGAAGCGCACCTCCACCCCCTTCAGCGGCGGGCCGACGCTTTCCAGCCGCACCTTGCCGGGGCGGTTGACGCTGATCACCGGCGCCGCCTCAGTCTGGCCGTAGCCCTGCAGGATGGGCACCTTCAGCGCCATGAAGAACAGACCGACGTCATAGTTGAGCGGCGCCCCGCCGGACACCAGCGCCTTCAGCCGGCCGCCGAACCGCCCCGCCACCTTGCGCCGCACCAGCCGGTCGAGCAGCCAGTTGAGCATCCGCTCCCACAGTCCCAGGCGGCAGCCTTCGTGGCGCTTGCCGCCCAGTTCCAGGGCCTTGAAGAACAACGTCTTCTTCAGCCCTTCCTCCTTCTCCATCACCCGCAGGATGCGGCCGCGCATGAATTCATACAGGCGCGGCACGGCGGTGGTGATGGTCGGGCGGACTTCCTGGAAATTGTCCGACAGCTTGTCGATGCCCTCGGCGTAATAGATCTGGGCGCCGATGGTCATGGGGAAGAACTGGCCCGCCGAGTGCTCGTAGGAATGCGACAGCGGCAGGAACGACAGGAACACCTCGTCCCCCAGGCCGAGGGTTTCGAGCACGTCGAACGCGCCCATGCAGTTGGTCAGGATGTTGCGGTGGGACAGCATCACCCCCTTGGGCGCGCCGCCGGTGCCGGAGGTGTAGATGATGCAGGCGACGTCGTCGGCCGAGGCCGTCTCCCACCGCGCCGGCCGCGGCTGGTCGGCGCCGACCGCGAGCAGCCCGTCCCAGGTGATGGTCTCGACGCCCGGATTCTGCGCCAGCGCCTGGTCGTCCATGGTGACCACCAGCGGCGGGATGCGCGCCTGCCCGGCGGCGCCGAACACCCGCTTGGCCAGCTGCCGGGTGGAGACGATGACCGCCTTGGCCTCGGAGTCGTTCAGCACATGCAGGTGATCGGCCACCGTGTTGGTGGTGTAGGCGGGCACCGTCATGGCCCCCAGCACCATGATCGCCACGTCGGCGATCAGCCATTCCGGCCGGTTCTCGGCGACGATCATCACCCGGTCGCCGGGGCCGATGCCCTGGGCGGCGAGGCCGTTGGCCAGAGCGTCCACCCGCGCCGCCACCTCCCGCCACGAAAGCGGGTGCCAGGCGTTGTCGGTCTTGCGCCACAGGAACGGCCGCTCATCCAATGCGGCGGCCTGTTCGTAGAAGACGCGGGGCAGGGTGGTTGCCGTCTCGAAGTCGATGGCGCGGCCGCCGGTCGCAGTCACGTGTTTCCTCCGCTTGTGCGCCCTGTTTGCGGGCTCTTATACGTTAGATACGCTTATGGCAATTTTCTTGCTCACGCTGCAACTGATACCCATATCGCGCTCGCATTCTCCGACCTCCAGGGAGCCTACCAGATGACCGACGCCGCCGCCGCTGCCGCCGCCCCCACCGTCGCCCAGGACCTGCCGGTTTGGGACCTGTCCGACCTGTATCCGGGGCCGCGCTCGCCGGAGCTGGAGGCGGACCTGACCCGCACCGGCGACCTGGCCCGCGCCTTCGAAGAGCGCTGGGCCGGCCGCATCGCCGCGCTGGACGGCGCCGCCCTGGGCGAGGCCATCGCCGAGTACGAGCGCATCACCGAAACGCTGCACAAGATCTACAGCTACGCGCAGCTGCTGCACGCGGGCGACGTCGCCAACCCGGAAATCGGCCGCTTCTACCAGGACATCCAGGAGCGCGGCACCGAGATCTCCTCGCACATGATCTTCTTCACCCTGGAGATCAACCGCATCGACGACGACGCCCTGGCCGCCATGCTGGCCGACCCCGCCGCCGCCCGCTATGCGCCGTGGATTCGCGACGTCCGTGCCTTCCGCGCCCACCAGCTGTCCGACGAGCTGGAAAAGATGCTGCACGACAAGGACGTCGCCGGCCGCAGCGCCTTCGTGCGGCTGTTCGACGAAACCATGGCATCGTTGCGCTTCCCGGTGGACGGCGAGGAGCTGACCATCACCCAGGTGACCGACCGCCTGTCCAGCCGCGACCCCGCCAAGCGCAAGGCCGCTGCCAAGGCCATGGGCAAGGTGCTGCAGGACAACGGCCGCCTGTTCGGCCTCATCACCAACACGCTGGCCAAGGACAAGGAGATCGAGGACCGCTGGCGCAAGTACGACCGCCCGGTGTCGGCCCGCAACCTCGCCAACCAGGTGGAGGATGAGGTGGTGGACGCCCTGGTGACGGCGGTGAAGGACAGCTTCGGCAGCCTCAGCCACCGCTACTACGCCCTCAAGGCGAAGTGGATGGGTGTCGACAAGCTGGATTACTGGGACCGCAACGCGCCGCTGCCCGACGATGCCGACCGCCAGTATTCGTGGGACGAGGCGGTGAAGATCGTGCTTGGCGCCTACGAGCGGTTCTCGCCGGACCTGGCGGCGGTCGGCCGCCGCTTCTTCGACAACCCGTGGATCGACGTGCCCGCCCGCCCCGGCAAGGCATCGGGCGCCTTCGCCCATCCGGTGGTGCCGAGCGCCCACCCCTACCTGCTGCTCAACTACATGGGCCGCGGCCGCGACGTCATGACCCTGGCGCACGAACTGGGCCACGGCTGCCACCAGATCCTGGCCGGCGAGCAGGGGCCGCTGCTGTCGGCGACGCCGCTGACGCTCGCTGAAACCGCCAGCGTGTTCGGCGAGATGATGACCTTCCGCGCCATGGTCGATGCCGAAACCGACCCCAAGCGCCGCCGCGTCATGCTGGCGAGCAAGGTGGAGGACATGCTCAACACCGTGGTGCGGCAGATCGCCTTCCACGAGTTCGAGCGGCAGGTCCACGACGAGCGCCGCAAGGGCGAACTGTCGACGGAACGGCTGGGCGAAATCTGGATGCAGTGCCAGCAGGACAGCCTCGGCCCGGCATTCCGCTTCGACGACGAATACGCGGCTTACTGGGCCTATATTCCGCACTTCATCCACTCGCCGTTCTACGTCTACGCCTATGCCTTCGGCGACTGCCTGGTGAACGCCCTCTATGCCGTCTACCAGGACGGTGCGCCCGAGTTCCAGGCCCGCTACCTGGAGCTTCTGCGCGCCGGCGGCACCAAGACCCACCGCGAGCTGCTGGCGCCGTTCGGGCTCGATGCCTCCGACCCGCAGTTCTGGAAGCGGGGGCTGTCGGTGGTGTCCGGCTTCATTGATGAACTGGAAGAGGTATCCTGACACCATGGCCGATACTCCTCGGGACGAGGCGGGTGGCGAGCGGCGCTTCGGCGGCCGCATCCGCCGCTATGCCGAAGTGGGCACCGCCGTCAGCGGCCTCGCCGCCCGGCTGGCGGGGGAACGCTTCCTTGGCATCAAGATCGACAAGGCGCAGCATGCGTCCGACCTGCGGGCGGCGCTGGGCGGCCTGAAGGGGCCGCTCATGAAGGTGGCGCAGATCATGTCCACCATCCCCGATGCCCTGCCCGAGGAGTACACCCTGGAACTGGCGCAGCTGCAGGCCAACGCGCCGCACATGGGCTGGCCGTTCGTCAAGCGCCGCATGACGGCCGAACTGGGGCCGGACTGGCCGCGTCGCTTCACCGAGTTCGAGCACGAGGCGACGGCCGCCGCCTCGCTCGGGCAGGTTCACCGGGCGGTGCATCCCGACGGCCGGCGGCTGGCCTGCAAGCTGCAGTACCCGGACATGGATTCCGTGGTGGAGGCGGACCTGCGGCAGTTGCGGGTCATCATCGGCATCTACCGCCGCTATGACCGCGCCATCGACCCGTCGGACATCCACGACGAGATCGCCGACCGCCTGCGGGAGGAACTGGATTACCGGCGCGAGGCCCGCAACATGCGCCTCTACGGCCTGATGCTGGCCGACGAACCGCACGTCCATGTGCCCGAGCCGGTGGAGGACCTGTCCACCCGCCGCCTGCTGAGCATGACCTGGCTTGACGGCCGGCCGCTGCTGAAGGTGGCGGAGGAAGCCGACCAGGAGCAGCGCAACCGCATCGCCCAGAACATGCTGCGGGCGTGGTACGTGCCGTTCTACCGCTACGGCGTCATCCACGGCGACCCGCACCTCGGCAACTACAGCGTCCGCCCCGACGACAGCGTCAACCTGCTGGATTTCGGCGCCGTGCGGGTGTTCCGGCCGCGGTTCGTGAAGGGCGTCATCGACCTTTACCGCGCCATCCGCGACGACGATCAGGCGCTGGCGGTGGAGGCCTACGAGACCTGGGGCTTCACCGGCCTGTCGAAGGAAATGATCGGCGTCCTCAACCAGTGGGCGGGGTTCCTCTATGCGCCGCTGCTGGAGGACAAGCCGCGCGCCATCGCCGACACCAACTCGGGCATCTACGGCCGCTCGGTGGCGGAGAAGGTGCACGCCGACCTGCGCCGCCTGGGCGGGGTGAAGCCGCCGCGCGAGTTCGTGCTCATGGATCGCGCCGCCATCGGCCTCGGCTCGGTGTTCCTGCACCTGAAGGCGCATGTGAACTGGTACCGGCTGTTCCAGGACCTGATCGGCGATTTCGATGTCGATGCGGTGGCGGAGCGGCAGAGAAAAGCCCTGGACAGCGTCGGGCTGACCGTGGCAGAGGACAAGGCGACCGTCGCCAAGGGCTGACGGCGCCGCCTTTCCCGTTCCCCGCCACAGACCGGACCCGTCGATGCGCCTGCGCCTGCTTGCCGCCTCCGCCCTCGTCCTGACCGCCGTTGCCGCCGCCGCCCCTGCCCAGGCGCAGCAGCAGCAGCAGCCGACGTATCTCGACATCGCCGCCGTGGTCAACGCCCGCCAGGACACCATGAAGGCCATGAACCGGGCAATGAAGGAACTGGCGGCGATGATCGAGGAAAACCAGAACTTCGACGCCGCCCGCGTGGCCGAACTGGCCGGCGTCATCCAGGACAACACCGCCAGGATCCCGCACCAGTTCCCTCAGGGCAGCCTGATCCCCGGATCGGAAGCCACCAAGGACGTGTGGGAAGACCCCGAGGCCTTCGCCGAACGCTCCCGCGATGCCAACGTGGCGGCCGAGGCCCTGGCCGACCGCGCCTCGCTGGTGGAGGACGCGGACGGCCTGCGCCGGGCCTTCAAGGACGTGGCGCTATCCTGCCGCGCCTGCCACCGCACCTATCGGAAGCCGTTTTAATTTAGGCCCTCACGCGCCGGGCGCGCGCTGACCGCGCGCTTGGCTCACGCGGCATAAGCCGCGCGGCGCGGTCGCGCCGTGCAGCCGGCAAGCACCTATCGGAAGCCGTTTTAATTTAGGCCCTCACGCGCCGGGCGCGCGCTGACCGCGCGCTTGGCTCACGCGGCATAAGCCGCGCGGCGCGGTCGCGCCGTGCAGCCGGCAATGAGCAGGCTCATCGCCGGCTGAGTCTGATTCAGCCCTCACGCGCCGGGCGCGCGCTCATCGCGCGCTTGGCTCCCGCGGCAGGGGCCGCGCGGCGCGGTCGCGCCGTGCAGCCGGCAATGAGCAGGCTCATCGCCGGCT
>NZ_BAAAEP010000005.1:0-42812 GCF_039523075.1 Caenispirillum bisanense | reverse complement strand
TGAGTCTGGTGCGGTCCCTCAGGTGCCGGGCGCGCGCTGACCGCGCGCTTGGCTCCCGCGGCATAAGCCGCGCGGCGCGGTCGCGCCGTGCAGCCGGCGATGAGGCAGGGTCATCGCCGGCTGGTGGTGGTTCATCCGCTCAGGCGTCGGGCAAGGGTCAGGCGCCTTCCCGGATGGGCGATACCTCGATCTCGACGCGGCGGTTCTGGGCGCGGCCGTCGGCGGTGTCGTTGGTGGCGATGGGGCGGGTCTGGCCGGCGCCCAGCGCCTCGATGCGGTCGCGCGGCATGCCCTGGGCGATCAGCTGGCGCATCACCGCGTCGGCGCGGCGCAGCGACAGGTCGACGTTGTAGTCCGGGCGGCCGGTGGAATCGGTGTGGCCGATCACCCGTACCGTGGTCTGCGGGTTGTCGCGCAGGGTGCGGCCGACGTCCATCAGGGTGTTGCGCGCCTGCGGCGTCAGTTCGGCGGAGTCATGGGCGAAGGTGACGTTGCTCGGCAGGGTGACGACGATGCGCTCGCCCACCCGCTGCACCTCGGCGCCGGTGCCCTGCAGGTCTTCGCGCAGGCGGGTTTCCTGGGCATCCATGTAGGCGCCGATGCCGGCCCCGGCGAGGCCGCCGATGGCGGCACCGATGGCGCCGCGCTGGGCCCGGTCGCGGCCGCCGTCGCCGGTCATGGCGCCGATGGCGCCGCCGCCGGCCGCGCCGATCAGGGCGCCGGTGCCGGTGCGGTTCATGCCGCCGCCCTCGGCGCAGGCGGCCAGGGCGACCACGGCGGCAAGGACGGTGGCGGGGATGACGATGCGACGGCGCGGCATGGCGGCCTTCCTCCTTCGAGCGGATTGTGATCGAAGGTTCAACGGGAGAGGCGGGCGAGCGTTGCCGCGCCCGGCCGCGGTCAGCGCTGCGGCCGCAGCCGCCGCGCCACCAGCCCCTGCAGGCGGCCGTCGATGATGCCGAGGCCGGCGAAGATCAGCGCCATGCCGCCGAAGGCCCGCGGCTCCAGCCGCTCCCCCAGGATCAGCACGCCGAGCGCCAGGGCGCTGACCGGGATGAGGAAGGTCACCAGCGCCACGTTGGTGGCGCCCGCCGACTGCAGGATGCGGAAGTAGAGCAGATAAGCGAGCGCCGTCGACAACAGGGCGAGGCCGACCACCGCCGCCACATGCACGGCGCCGGGATCGAAGGCCCACGGCCGTTCCACCACCACCGCCGCCGGGATCAGCACCACCGAGGAAGCGCACAGCATCCCCGCCGCCGCCACCTGCACCGGCAGCCCCTTGAACCGCCGCCCGTAGAGGCCGGCGCAGGCGTAGGAGATGCCGGCCGCCAGCACCGCCAGCATGCCCCAGCCCGCCGCCGTCAGCCCGCCCAGCGCCGCCGGGCCGATCAGCACCACCACCCCGGCCAGCGCCACCACGACGCCGAGGCCCTTGGCGGCGGTCAGCTTCTCGTCGGCGGTGGCGGCATGGGCGATGAGCACGGCGAAGACCGGCGTCATGGCGTTGAGGATGGCGGCCAGGCTGCTGTCGATATGGGTCTGGCCCCAGAAGATCAGCGTGAAGGGGATGGCGTTGTTGAGCATCCCCATGACCAGGAAGGCGCCCAGCGCCGCCGCGCCGGTCGGCATGGCGTGCCCGCCCAGGCGCACCACCGCCAGCAGCACGGTCGCCGCCAGCGACACCCGGCAGGCGGCGGTGGTGAGGGGGCCGATGGCGCCGACGGCGATCTTCGAGAAGAAGAAGGCGCCGCCCCACAGGAGCGACAGCAGGATCAGCAGGCCCCAATCGCGGCCGGACATGGACATGGCGGAGGATCTCCCTGTCAGGGTGGCACGGTGGCACCGGACAGGGGCGGCGGAAAGGGCCGTTTCGGCGGCGGTCCCCCGGCCTGTCCGGCCAGGGGCGATCATTGCGGCGGTCGGGGGGCGCCGCCATCCGGCGGCTGGCGCCAAAGTGTCGGCCGGTCAGGCCGGGGCGAGGTCGGACGCTGCCCGGTGGTCGACTGCCGGGGCCAGCCGCCAGGTGCCCTTGCCGGCATGCTTGGCCTCGTACATGGCGTGGTCGGCGGCATCCAGCAGCGCCTGGGCCGGCACCGGCTGTTCCGGCTCGCGGCCGGAGGCGAGGGCGATGCCGATGGAGGCGCCGATGCTGGCCTCGCCGATGCCGAGCGCGAAGGGCGGCGTCAGCGCCGCCAGCAGCTTGTCGGCGACGGTGGCGGCGGCCTCCGGGCTGCCGCTGCCGAGGCTGACCACCACGAACTCGTCGCCGCCGACGCGGGCGACGGTGTCGCTGTCGCGCACGCAGCCGCGCAGGCGCTGCGCCACTCCCTGCAGCAGCATGTCGCCGGCCAGGTGGCCGAAGGTGTCGTTCACCGGCTTGAAGCCGTCGAGGTCGATGAACAATACCGCCAGGCCGCTGCCGTCGCGGGCGGTGCGGGCGAGAGCCTGGCCCAGGCGGTCCTGCATCAGGGCGCGGTTGGGCAGGCCGGTGAGGGCGTCGTGGGTGGCGGCCTGCTTCAGTGCCGCCGTCGCCTCCTTCTCCGCCGTGATGTCGCTGAACACCCCGACGTAGTTGGTGACGGTGCCGTCATCATCGGAAATCTGCGAGATGGTCAGGCGCTGGACGTAGAGTTCGCCGTCGGCGCGCCGGTTCCACACCTCGCCGCGCCAGTGGCCGGTCTCCTGCAGGCAGTCCCACATGCCGGAATAGAACAGGCTGTCGTGGCGGCCGGACGACAGCGCCGCCGGCGTGCGGCCGAGGATGTCGGCGGGGCCGTAGCCGGTGGTCTCGGTGAAGGCGCGGTTGACGGCGATGATGCGGGTGGCGGCATCGGTGATGCACATGGCCTCGGCGGTGGTCTGGAACACCGCCTGGGCCAGCCGCTGCTCGCGCTCGCGCGCCCGTCGCGGGCCGATGTCGCGCACGATCAGCTGCGCCGCCCGCCGCCCGCCGAAGCCCACCGGCGCCACCGAGGCCTCGGCATCCAGCGGCCGGCCGTCCAGATCCACCAGCTGGTACTCCGCCGTCGTTGCCGCCGAACCGGAGGCGAGCGCCGCCGCCACCGCCGCCGCCAGCACCGGGCCGCCCGGACCGGCGAGCAGGCTGTCGACCGGCATGCCTTCCAGGTGCTGGCGGCGGCTGCGGCCGAACAGGCGCAGGGCGCTGGGATTGGCGAAGATGACGCCGCTGTCGCCGATCAGCAGGATGGCATCGGGCGACATTTCCACCAGGGCGCGGAAGCGTTCCTCGCTTTCCCGCACCTGCCGCTCGGCGGCGTGGCGTTCCATGGCGTGACGCAGGGTGCGGGCCAGCAGGGCAGGGTCGGTGATGCCCTTGACGACGTAATCCTGGCAGCCCTGCTGGACGGCCATGACGCCAGTCTGCGGATCGTCGAGCCCGGTCATCACCACCACCGGATGGTCGGTGGCGAGCTGAAGGGCGCCGTTCACCGTCTCCAGCCCATGGGAATCGGGCAGCCCGAGGTCGGTGACCACCACATCCGGGGCGACGGCGCCCGCCATGCGGCGCGCCTCGGCCAGGCTGCGCGCCCAGTCGATGCGGATGTCCTCGCCGCTCTCGTTGACCAGTTCCTCGAACAGACGCGCGTCGGTCGCGCTGTCCTCGATCAGCAATACCCTCAGAGTCACGCCATGCCCCCGCACGCCGGCCCAGGTCGTCCCCTCCACAACCTGGAATCGTCTCACCCCGCGGAACTATCCACGGCCCCACGCGAAAGCGCAACACGCTCATTCGCCGCAGGGATGAATTATACTTCTGGCGCCTTATTGCTGTCGCCTTTCGTTCGAGGGGTCAGGTAAAATGAGGGCGGCCGCGTGGGGCGGCCAGGGAGGAGGGGCGCGGTCGGACGACCGGCGTCGGGAGTGGGGGTTATTCGAATGGACAGGGCGAGCGGCGACCTTTCGCCGGGCTCCGCAGTGCGGCCGCCGGAGCCGCCGGAACCGCCGCCGCCCGCACCGGGCGGCCCGGGTGGAACAGGCGGCGCGGGTGGCCGCGAGAGGCTGCGCCGGGGGGCGATGCTGGTCGGCGTCGCCGTGGCCTATGTGCTCAGCGCCAAGCTCGGCTTCGCCATGGCCTTCGTCGGCGGCAACGTCTCGGCGGTGTGGATTCCCTCCGGCCTCGGTGTCGCGGCCCTGCTGGTGGGCGGACTGCGGCTGTGGCCGGCGCTGTGGGCCGGCGCCTTCCTCGCCACCGCCGATACCGGCGCGCCGCTGCTGACCGCCGCCGGCATCGCCAGCGGCAACACCCTGGAATACATCGTGGCCGCCGTCGTCCTCCGCCGTCTGGCCGGGGGCGTGCCCACCTTCCGCAGCGTGCGGCAGGTGGTGGCGCTGGCGGCCGTGGCGGCGATGGCGCCGGCGGTGTCGGCGCTGCTCGGCACCGCCTCCCTGTGCCTGGGCGGCGTGGCGCCGTGGGCGATCTACTGGATCATCGTCAAGACCTGGTGGCTGGGCGACAGCGCCGGCATGCTGCTGGTGACGCCGCTGCTGGTGGCGTGGAGCCAGTCGCGCCTGCCGCTGCACGGCCAGCGCATGGGCGAACTGGCGCTGCTGGCGGCGCTGGCCGCCGCCGCCTCGGCCAGCATCTTCGGCGCCCAGCTGTGGGAGGCGGACGACCATGTCTTCGCCTACCTGATGTTCCCCTTCCTCATCTGGGCAGCGCTGCGCCATGGCATCCGCGGCGCGGCGACGGTGGTGCTGGCGGTGAACATCCCCGCCATCGTCTTCACCGCCCAGGGCATGGGCCTGTTCGCCCGCCCCGACCAGACCCAGAGCCTGCTGCTGCTGCAGGCCTTCATGACGGTGGCGGCACTGACCGCCCTGGTGACCGCCGCCGCCCTGGCCGAGCGCGATGCCGCCAGCGACCGCGCCCGCCTGCTGGGCCACGCGGTGGAGCAATCGGCGACCACCGTCATGATCACCGACCCGCAGGGCAACCTGACCTTCGTCAACCGCGCCTTCGTCGACCTCACCGGCCACCGGGCGGAGGACGTCATCGGCACCAACCCGCGCTTCCTGAAGACCGGCCACACCCACCCCGACGAATACGCCCGGCTGTGGGAGACGATCTCGTCCGGGCGCACATGGCGCGGCGAGTTCCTCAACCGCACCGCCGATGGCGGGGTGATCTGGGGGCTGGCCACCATCTCGCCGGTGCGCGACGAGGACGGCCGCATCACCCACTACATCGGCACCGAGGAAGACATCACCGCCCGCAAGGCCGGCGAGGCCCGCCTGCGCCGGGCGCTGGCCAAGGTGGAGCGGGCCAAGGCGGAACTGGAGCGGGTGGCCTATGCCGTCACCCACACCCTGCAGGAGCCCCTGCGCGGAATCGGCGGCTTCACCCAGCTGATCGAACGCCGCTACGGCGCGCAGCTGGATGCCGAAGGGCGCGGTTACCTTCAGCGGGTGGTCGAGTCCACCCACCGCATGCAGCGGCTGTTCCGCGACCTCATGGACTATGCCCTGATCGACCAGGTGCAGGAGGTCGACACGCCCGTCGATCTGGCCGCCGTGGTGCGGGCGGCGGTGGAGGCCTGCGGCGGTGCCGGGCGGGTGGAGGTCGGGCCGCTGCCGGTGGTCAGCGGCAATGCCACCCAGCTGCGGCATGTGATGACCCACCTGATCGGCAACGGCCTCACCTACCATCCGCCGGGCCGGCTGTCGCGGGTGACCGTCACCGCCGACCGCGACACCGACATGTGGAAGATCGTCATTGCCGACGACGGCATCGGCATCGCCGACGAATACCACGACCGCCTGTTCAACCTGTTCGTCCGCCTGCATACGGAGCAGGAATACCCCGGCTCCGGCGTCGGCCTCGCCTATTGCCGGCGGGTGGTCGAGCGCCACGGCGGCGCCGTCGGCCTGGAATCCGACCCCGGCCTCGGCACGCGGGTGATCCTGTGGCTGCCGGTCCCGTCCACGCCCGAGGAGATCGCTGCATGAGCCAGCCGCCGCATGTGCTGATGGTCGACGACAACCTGTTCGACGTCGAGCTGACCCGCGAGGCGCTGGTGGAGCTTGGCTTCGGCGGCTCGTTCGCCACCGTCTCCAACGGGCTGGAGGCGCTGGCCTACCTGCGCGGCGACCCGCCCTACGGCGACCGGATGCGGCCGTCGCTGGTGCTGCTCGACCTCAACATGCCGCGCCTGGACGGGCGCTCGACCCTCGCCCGCATCAAGGCGGATGCAGCGCTGTGCGACATTCCGGTGGTGATCCTGTCGACCTCGGAGTCCGAGCGCGACGTGCTCGACTGCTATCGCGGCCATGCCGCCGCCTTCATCACCAAGCCGGTGACCATGGACGACCTGATCGACAAGTTGCGGGTGGTCTGCCAGCTGTGGCTCGGCGGCGTCGCGGCGCTGCCGCACGGACCGGAGGCCGCCCCCACCGACAGCGGGGAGGTGCCGCCATGACCCCGATCCTGACCCCCACCCCGACCCTCTGGCGCTCCCTCCTGCCGACCCTGGTCCTCGGCTGCCTGCTGCTGCTGGCGACCGCCGCCGTCGCGGTGGCGGCAGGCGCCGCCCGGCCGCAGCCGGTGACGCTGCCGCCGCTGCCGCCCGGACCGCCGGTGCTCACCGTCGCCGCCGAGGGCGGGGCGCGCGCCTTCTCGGTGGCGGAGCTGGAGGCGCTCGGCCTACATGCGCTGGAGGTCGACCTGCTGTGGCAGGGGGAAAGCGACAGCTACCAGGGCGTCCTGCTGGCCGATGTGCTGCGCGTCACCGGTCTGGCGGCGGCCGAGGCGGTGGAGGTGGAGGCCCTGGACGGCTACCGCGCCGTCATCCCGCGGGCGGACATCGAGGCCTGGTCGGTGCTGCTGGCGACCCGCCGCGCCGGCCGCCCCATGTCGGTGCGCGAGAAGGGGCCGCTGCGCATTCTCTATGCCATGACGCCGGAGCAGCTGCTGGCGGCTCCCCAGATGGACACCCGCTGGGTGTGGATGGTGCGCGCCATCCGCCCCGCCACGACCGTTCCGGCCATGGCCCCGGGCAAGGAGGCGGAGCGATGAGACAGACCAACCGCCTGTACTTCCTCTCCCTGGCCGCCCTGCTGCTGACGGCGGCGCTGCTGGCCGGCGGCTACAGCACCATCGTGCTGACCGACATCGAACAGGGCCTGCCGCGGCGGGCCGAACTGGTGGCGCGCGAGGCCGGCAAGCTGGACCGCGAGGTCGCCACCCTCGACCAGGCGCTGGCGGTGGTGGTGGCCACCGGCCGCGCCACCGACGCCGCGCAGGCGCAGCTGATGGTGGATTTCGTCCACGCCCGCATCGGCACCGTCGCCAGTCTGGCGGAGACCGTGGCACCGCCCGGCACCCTTGGCATCACCACCCTGGACGCGCCGCTGGATCAGGTGGAGACGGCCCTGCACCGGCTGGTGGCCGCCGCCGAGGCCGCCGGATCGGGCGGCAGCGCCGCCACGGCCGAGCGCGAGGCGGTGGCCGAGGCCGGCCGCGCCTTCGACGCCGTGGTGCAGACCGTGCGCGACGACGCGGTCACCGCCGGCGATCTGGCCGCCGCCGCCATCGCCCGTCAGGCCGAGAAACTGTCGGCATTCCGCACGTCGGCGCTGCTGGTGCTGGGGGCGGGGGCGCTGACCCTGCTGGTGGCGCTGGGACAGCTGTACCGCCAGCACCTCACCGCCGCCGCCCTGCGCGACAGCCAGATGCGCTATCGCCGGCTGTTCGAGGACAACGGCGCCATGATGCTGGTGGTCGACCTGCAGGCGCAGCGGGTGGTGGACGCCAATGCCGCCGCCGCCGCCTTCTACGGCTGGTCGCTGGAAACCCTGCGCGGCATGCCGCTCGCCACCATCAACCCGCTGTCGGCCAGCGAGCGACGGGCGGAACTGGACCGGGCGGCGAGCGAGAACCGCCGTCACCTCTACATGCAGCACTGCCGCGCCGACGGCAGCCTCTGTGACGTGGAGGTCCATGCCGCGCCGGTCGTGGTCGACGGTCGTCCGTTGGAACTGTGCGTCGTCCACGACATCTCCGGCCGCCGCGAGGCCGAGCGCATGCTGTCGGAAACCGAGCAGCGCTACCGCAAGATCGTCGATTCCGCCACCCAGGGCTTCTGCTTCGTCGCCCCCGGCACCGGCTCCATCATCGACGTCAACCCCAGCCTCTGCCGCATGCTCGGCTATGAGCGGGAAGAGATGCTGGGCCGCCCCGCCGTCGACTTCCTCACCGGGCCGGACCGCGAGCTGCTGGTCGACCAGCTCCGGCAGGCGGCGCTGACCCAGCACCGCAGCTATGAACTGACGCTGACCCGCAAGGACGGCGGCAAGGTGCTGACCCGCTTCAACGCCACCACCCTGCGCGACGGCGCCGGGGTGATGCGCGGCTCCTACGCCTTCATCGACGACATCACGGAACAGCGCGCCTTCGAACGCCGGCTGGCGGAGAGCGAGGCCATGCTGCGCTCCATCACCGCCAACATCCCCGGCGTGCTCTACCAGTGGTACGAGCGGCCGGACGGCAGCCGCGGCTTCCATTGGGTCAGCCCGCGGTCGCTGGAAATCCTCGGCATCCCGCAGAAGGAGCTGGAGCGCGACTGGCGCGTGCTCACCATCCACCCCGAGGATGTGCCGCGCTGGCAGGCTTCGATCCGCCAGGCGGTGGAGACCAGCAGCGACTGGTCGTTCGAGGGGCGCTTCATCCTGCCCGGCGGCCGCATCATGTGGTGGCGCGGGCTGGCGCGGCCGGTGGTCACCGCCACCGAAACCCTGTTCAACGGCATCGTCTTCGACATCACCCACCAGAAGGAACTGGAAGCGGCGCTGGGCGAAAACCGTCGCCTGCTCGACCTCGCGCTGGAGGCGGGGCAGGTGGGGGTGTGGGATCTCGACCTGAAGACCGGCGCCGTGTGGTTCTCGCCGTCGTGGAAGGCCCAGCTGGGCTATGCCGACGACGAGTTCGAGAACACCATGGAGGCTTGGCGGGCGGTGATCTTCCCCGAGGATGCCGAGGCCGCCATGGCGCTGGTGGACGCCTATCTCGCCGGCCGGGCGGAGACCTTCGAGGCGCTGCAGCGCTTCCGCCACCGCGACGGCTCCACCGTCTACATCCGCACCCGCGCCCAGGCGGTGCGCGACGATGCCACCGGCGAACCCATCCGCCTGATCGGCGCCCATGTGGACCTGACGCCGCAGATCCAGGCGCAGGAGAAGCTGGCGCAGGCCGGCATCCACACGGCGCTGATCCTCGACAGCACCGCCGACGGCCTGTACGGCCTTGATCTTGCCGGCAACCTCACCTTCGCCAATGCGTCCTGCCAGCGCCTGCTCGGGTTCAGCGAGGAGGAGCTGATCGGCCGCAACATGCACCTTCTCACCCACCACACCCGTGCCGACGGCAGCCCCTATCCCGCCGACGACTGCCCGGTGTTCAAGGTGCTGCGCGACGGCAGCCGGCGCGAGCAGATGGACGAAATGCTGTGGCGCAAGGACGGCGCCGCCATGCCGGTGGAGATGAGCGCGGCGCCGATGACCGTCGACGGCCGCGTGGTCGGGGCCATCGTCAGCTTCCGCGACGTCACCGAGCGGCAGAAGTACAAGACCGAGCTGGAACGCTCCAACGCCGAACTGGAACAGTTCGCCTATGCCGCCTCCCACGACCTGCAGGAACCGCTGCGCGGGGTCACCAGCTACCTCAGCCTGCTGAAGCGCCGCCATGGCGCCGGGCTTGATCCGGCGGTGATGTCCTTTGTCGACCAGGCCATGGACAGCGCCTTGCGCATGACCACCATGATCCGCGACCTGCTGACCTATTCCCGCGTCTCCACCCGCGGGCAGCAGATGGTGCCGACCGATGCCGGCGCCTGCATCGCCATGGCCCTGGCCAACCTGCGCATCGCCATCACCGAGGCGGAGGCCGAGGTGGTGGTGGACGGCGAACTGCCGCACGTGCGCGCCGATACCGGCCAGCTGACCAGCCTGTTCCAGAACCTGATCGGCAATGCGGTGAAGTACCGCGACCGCTCCCGCCGGCCGTTCGTGCGGGTGCGGGTGGAGCCGGCGCCGGGCCGCCGCTGGAAGTTCAGCATCAGCGACAACGGCATCGGCATCGAGGCGGCCTATCTGGAGCGCATCTTCCTGCCGTTCCAGCGCCTGCACGGCCACGACCAGTACGAGGGCACGGGCATCGGCCTGGCGGTCTGCCGCAAGGTGGTGGAACGCCACGGCGGCCGCCTGACCGTCACCTCCACCCCCGGCGAAGGCTCGGTCTTCACCTTCGACCTGGAGGCGGCCGCCGCCCCCGACGAGCTGGAATGGGCCCCGGCCAAGGCCCCGGCGGAGGCGGCGGCCCCCTGACGGTTGCCGCTCCGCCGCCTCGCCCGCTTACTCGGTCGGCGCCGCCGCCCAGCGGTTGTGGGGCGGGCGGTTGCGGTAGAAGTCGATGATGTGCTGCCAGCCTTCTTCCGCCGTCTCGACGAAGCGGATGATGTCGAGGTCGTGGGGGGAGATGGTGCCGGCGTCCACCAGGGCGTCGAAGTTGACCACCTTGCGCCACCAGCTTTCGCCGAACAGCAGCACCGGCATGGGCTCGATCTTGTGGTTCTGGATCAGGGTCAGGGCCTCGAACAGCTCGTCCAGGGTGCCGAAGCCGCCGGGGAAGCAGGTCAGCGCCTCCGCCCGGATCAGGAAGTGCATCTTGCGGACGGCGAAGTAGTGGAAGTTGAACGACAGCTTGGGCGTGATGTAGCGGTTGGGCGCCTGCTCGTGCGGCAGCACGATGGACAGGCCGATGCTTTCCGCCCCGACGTCGTCGGCCCCGCGGTTGGCCGCTTCCATGATGCCGGGGCCGCCGCCGGTGACCACCACATAGCGGCGGTTGCCGCTCTGCTGGCCGTGGCTGGAGACCAGCCGCGCGAACTCCCGCGCCACGTCGTAGAAGTGGCTGGTGTCCATGACGTTGCGCGCCACCTTGAGCGCCTGCTGCGCCGCCGCGTCGTCGGGGTGGGCAGCCGCCGCCTTCTCCGCCGCCGCCAGCCGCGCCTTGGCGACCTCCGGTTCCGGGATGCGGGCGGAGCCGAACACCACCACGGTGGAGACGATATGCTCTTCCTGCAGCAGCAGTTCGGGCTTCAGCAGTTCAAGCTGCAGGCGGATCGGGCGCAGCGCCCGGTCGGTGAGGAAATCCAGGTCGGTGAAGGCAAGGCGGTAGCTGGGCGACAGGGTCTGCGGCGTCTGTTCGCGGGCGACGCTCGCCTCGTGCGACCGCTTGTCTTCGGCGGCGGAGGGGAAGCGGCTGCGGCCTTCTCGCGACATGGTGTCTCCTCGTCGGATGCTTGGGGGGCGACGACGATAGCGGCGGCAGCGCGGGGTGCCTAGCGAATATGGGGTGAACGTCCGTGCGGCGGGGTCAGATACCCTGGCCGGCTTCAACCTCTCCGGTCCGGCGCCAGACCTCTTCCAGCAAAGCGTGTAGCGGCGGCTCGACGACGCCGTGCGCTTCCAGTTCCCGCACCGTGTTGATCAGGTAATCGCGGTTGAGTCCGTTGCGGCCGACCGCCTCCATGATGATCGCCGCCGAGGCCTCGACGCCCAGGTCGCCGGCGTACTGGCGGTGGGCGGGATCGGCAACGAAGGTATAGGCGGTCACCGCCTGGCCGTCGCGCAGGCGGACGGGCAGGGTGGCTTCCACATAGGCATAGCCGCACAGTTCCCGTTCCCGCAGGTAGTCGCGCACCAGCGGCGCCTGCTCGCCGGCGACGCGGAAGGCGACGCCGGGGCACTCGCCGCCGGGGGCGAGGCCCAGCACCAGCCCCGGCCGCTCCGGCGTGCCGCGGTAGTGGGTGGAGTAGATGCAGAAGCTGCGGTGATAGCCGGCCAGGACGGCAGGCTCGGCGGCAAGGGCGGTGAAACCCGGGTTCCACATCAGGGAGCCGTAGCCGAAAACCCAGAATGCATCGCCGGTGTGCGGGGTCGGTGTGGTCATGGCGGCAGTATGGCGGACCTGCGGACGGAACGCGAGAGCCCTGCAAGTGGATCTAGGGCGGCCGGCGGCGGCAGGTCATGATGAGGCTCATGCGCGACCTCTACAGCCCCGATGCCTACGACACCGCCCACCTGCCCGACAGCTGGTGGGCCGCCTCCGCCGGCGATCCGCCGGCCGACGAGCCGCTGGCGGCCGACATCACCGCCGACGTGGCGGTGATCGGCGGCGGCTTCACCGGCCTGTCCGCCGCCCTGCACCTTGCCCGCGACTTTGGCCGCCGGGTGGTGGTGCTGGAGGCCGGGCCGCTCGGCTGGGGCGCCTCCGGCCGCAACGGCGGCTTCTGCTGCACCGGCGCCTCCAAGCTGGGGTGGGAGGCGCTGACCCGCCGCTACGGTGCCGAGTCCGCCGCCGCCTTCTTCCGCGCCCAGTGGGACGGCGTCGGGCTGGTGCGGCAACTGGCGGCGGAGGAAGGGCTCGACATTGAGGCGCAGGGCCGGGGGGAGATGCTGCTCGCCCACAAGCCCAACCGCCTGAAGGAGCTGGAGGCCGAACAGGCCGACCTGCGGCGCCGCTTCGGCCAGGAGACGGACCTGGTGGACGTCGCCGGGCTGGCGGCCCGCGGCATGGCCGGGCCGCACTTCCATGGCGGGCTGTTCGTGCCCGGCCCCTTCGGCGTCCATCCCCTGCGCTACACCTGGAGCCTCGCGCGGGCGGCGCGGCGGCACGGGGCGGCGGTGCACGGCCGCAGCCCGGTGCGGGCGATCGAGGACGCCGGCGCCGCCGGCCTGCGGCTGGTGACGCCGCACGGGCGGGTGACGGCGGCGCGGGTGCTGATCGCCACCAACGGCTATACCCGCGACGGCCTGCATCCCGGCCTCGCCGGGCGCACCCTGCCGGTGCTGTCGAGCATCCTGGTCACGCGGCCGCTGACGGCCGACGAGCTGGCGGCGCAGGGCTGGCACAGCGGCGATCTGGCCGCCGACACCCGCCGCCTGCTGCACTATTTCCGCCTGCTGCCCGACGGCCGCTTCCTGTTCGGCGGTCGCGGCGGCACGCGCACCGGCGCGGGGGTCGAGGTCATGCATCGGCGGTTGGAGCGGGCCTTCCGCGCCATGTTCCCGGCGTGGCAGGCGGTGACGGTGACCCATCGGTGGAACGGCTTCGTCTGCCTCGCCCTCGACCTGCATCCGCATCTGGCGGAGGTGCGGGGCGAGGGGCGGCTGACCTGCGCCCTGGCCTACCACGGCGCCGGCGTCTCCACCGCCACCTGGACCGGCCGGGCGGCGGCGGCGCGGATGGCCGGGCGGCCGCTGCATTACGGGCCGGTGCCGGACTTCATCCAGAGGCCGCCGCCGCGCTTTCCGCTGCCGGGCCTGCGGCTGTGGGGGCTGCGGGCGGCCTATCTGCGCTACGGCCTCAGCGACGAGTGGCTTTAGGCTGTCAGTCGATGATGTCCGGCTTGCGGGTCGGCAGCACCATGGCTTCCTGCACGGCGTCTTCCGGGCGGTCCTCGCAGCTTTTGACCCAGATGTCGTAAACCGGGTGCTCCAGCCCGGTGAGGGAGGGGCTGGAGGCGAACATCCAGCCGCTGTAGATCGGCGCGTCCGGCCCGTCGCCGATTTTTGGCACCGTCTCCCCCCACGAGCTTTCGTCGCGGATTTCCAGGAAGGCGGCCTCGTGCGGGGTGGTGGAGACGGGGGTGATGCGGCAGGCCTGCACCGTCACGTGCAGGCCGTAGAAGCGGGTGGTGTCGCCGACCCGCACGGTCATTTCGCTGATGCGGCCCATCTGCTTGTCGAGGGCGCGCAGCACGGCGGTGTTGGTGTCGACGAACTCCTCCTCCGCCTCGATGGCCGACTGGGCGGCGGCCGGGGCGGCGGCGAGCAGGCCGGCGGCCAGGGTGACGGTTACGGCGGTGGTGGCGGTGACGGTGACGGCGGCGGCGGAACGGCGGTATCGGGCCATGGCGATCATCCTCCTGTCCTTACCTACGCCCGTCCCGGGGCCGGCGCTTCATCGGATCGTGACGGATCACCCCCTTTGACGGCGGCGCCATTGCTCGTAAGATGCGCCCACGCTTCTGAAAGGCCCACCGTTCCATGCGCGTCATCCTCGCCGACGACCACTCCATCATCCGCGCCGCCCTGCGGGCCGTGGTCACCGACATCGACCCCGCCATCACCATCACCGAGACCGCCTCGTTCGACGATCTGGAAGCGGTGCTGGAAACCCTGCCGGCGCAGCCCGCCGATCTGGTGGTGCTGGACCTGCGCATGCCGGGATTCCGCGGGCCGGAGCAGATCCGGGCGCTGGTGGAGCGGGTGGCGCCGTGCCCGGTCGCCATCTTCTCCATGAGCGAGGAACCGGAGGAAATGCGGGCCATGCTGGCGCTGGGCGTGCGCGCCTTCATCCCCAAGTCGACGCAGCATGCGGTGCTGGGCGGCGTGCTGCGCATCGTGCTGGCGGGCGGAACCTATGTGCCGCCGGTGCTGGGCTTCGGCGGCGGGGCCGGGTTCGGCGCCGCGCCGGTTGCGGTGCCGCCGCCGGCGACCTCCGGCCGGCGCAGCAACGGCGCTGCCGCCGCCGGTGGCGAGACGGCCGGCTGCGAGCCGCTGCCGCCGGCCATCGCCTCGCTCACCCGCCGTCAGCGCGAGGTGATGGAACTGCTGGCCGAGGGCTTGTCCAACGCCGAAATCTGCGAGCGTATGGACCTCAACCTGTCCACCGTGAAGGCGCATGTGTCCGGCGTGCTGCGGGCGCTGGGCGTCGACAGCCGCACCCAGGCGGCCCTACGCATCCGCGAGGTGCTCGGCCGGCGCTGAGGCGGCCGGGCAGTCGATGGTGAAGGTGGAGCCGCGCCCCGGCACCGACTTCACCGTCACCCGGTGGTGCAGCAGGCGGCACAGGCGGTCGACGATGGCAAGGCCGAGGCCGAGGCCCTCGCTGCGGTCGTGCGCCGTCTCCCCCACCTGCACGAATTCCTGGAAGATGCGGGCCTGATCGGCGGCGGCGATGCCGACGCCCGAGTCCACCACCTGCAGCCACACCCGGCCGCCGCGCCGCCGGGCGCCCAGCACCAGCCCGCCGGTGCGGGTGTAGCGCAGGGCATTGCCGACCAGATTGCGCAGCACACGCTCCAGCAGCAGCGGGTCGCTGTTCACCCACAGGTCGGGCGCCACCACGTTCAGCCGCAGGTCGCGGTCGAGCGCCTGAGGTCCGAACTCCGCCGCCAGCCCGTGCAGCAGCGGTGCCACCGCCACCGGCTGAAGGGCAGGGCGGATGGTGCCAGCCTCCAGCTTCGAGACCTCCAGCACCGACTGCACCAGATGGCGCAGGGAATCCTGCGTCCGCCGCAGGTCGGTCATCACGCTGCGGCCGCGCGGCGTCAGCGCCTCGCCCTCCAGCAGGCCGGTGAACATCTCCGCCGCCTGCAGCGGCTGCAGCATGTCGTGGCCGGCGGCGGCGAGGAAGCGGGACTTGCTGCGGTTGGCCTTCTCCGCCTCCGCCTTGGCGTCGGCCAGCTCGCGGGTGCGGGCCAGCACGCGGGCTTCCAGTTCCTCGTTGGCGCGGCGGAGGGAGGCGGACATGCGGTCGATGTGGCCGAACTGGCTGCGGATGCGCCCCACCATGGGGCGGAAGATGAGCATGGCCTCCAGCAGCAGGGTGAGCAGCGTCAGCGTCACCACGGTGAATTCCATGCGCCGCAGGGTGGCGAGCGCCGCCTCGCCGTCGATCTGATACTGGTGGACGATCTTGTCCAGGCTGTCGAGCAGCGGCCCCGGTCCCTCCGCCAGTACGTGCCGTACCGCCGGGTGGTCGGGACCGATACTTTCGGCCGGGGCATCGGCGACGAGGCGGGCGGCGGCGGTGTAGCGCTCCACCCGCTCGTGCAGCGACGGACTGCCGCCGAAGTACAGTCCCTCCACCTGCGGGCTGGTGGGGCCGGGCACGTCCAGGGCGGCGCTGCCGAAGGCGAGGGCGCGGTGGGCGGTATCGAACAGGGCGATGGACTCGCGCAGGGCCTCGACGCAGGTGCTGCGGCGGTCGTCGCAGGTATCGTGCGACAGCTTCTCGACATAGAGCGCGATGCGCTGGCTGAGCATGCGCTGGCGGCCGGAGATGTTGACCACCGCCAGGGTGCGGTCGTGTGCCGCCACCAGGGCCTGGAAGGCGCCGAGTCCCGCCACGGCCAGCATGGCGACGGCGGCCAGCGCCATCACGTAGCGGCGCGTCATCCAGCCCGTCGGTCGAGCCAAAGGTACCGTAGCGGTTTTATCGGGAATAGGGCTGCCAGCGTCCGTCATGTCGTTTCGAACCCTATGGTTTCCGCGGATGATGCGTATGCACCCGCTCGTGCGCTTGATCTTTAGTATCCGACTAGCCGCGTGGATATTATACCTTAGCGTTTCCCTCAGTTGATATAGGGTTTCTTTGGTCGTACAAAGGTATCAACAACCTGCCGGGCCGGAGCCCTCCCATGTCCGCAACCAGTACCATCGTATCAACCTCCGCCATGACCCGCCGCGGCCTGTTCCGCCGGCTGGGCCGGGCGCAGACGGTTGAGGCGGTGCGTCCGCCGCATGCCGCCGGCGAGGCCGAGTTCCTCGCCGCCTGCGACCGCTGCGGCGACTGCGTGGCGGCCTGCGCGAGCGGCATCATTGTCATGTCCGGCGGCTACCCGGAAGTCACTTTCTCGCACGCTGGTTGCGACCTGTGCGGCGACTGCGCGCGGGCCTGCCCGACGGCGGCCCTGGATGCCGCCCGCCCGGCCGGTGCCGCGTGGTCGCACGCCATCGCCATCGGCGACGGCTGCCTCAGTGCCCAGGGGGTGCTGTGCCGGGTGTGCGGCGAGCACTGCGAGGCCGGCGCCATCCGCTTCCGCCCGGCGGTCGGCGGCCGCAGCCGGCCCGAGCTTGATGCCGCCGCCTGCACCGGCTGCGGCGCCTGCGTGGCGCCGTGCCCGGCCGGTGCCGTCGCCGTCACTTTCGCCTGACTGGCCTTTGGAGGGGTTCGCGATCATGCGGACGGGACGCTTTGAACGCATCGACCACACCGCCGCGCCGGCGCCCGCCGACCCGGCCCTGGTCAACATCTGCGGCGTGCTGCTGCACGCCCTGCCGCAGGCCGCCGATGCGGTGGCGGCACGGCTGGACCACACCGTCGGCTGCGAGGTCCACGCCCGCACCGCCGACGGCCGCATCGTCGTGGTGATCGAGGATACTGCCGAGGCATCGGCCCTCGACCGCATGCGCGACTTCACGCAATGGGACGGGGTGGCGGCGTCCTCCCTCGTCTTCCACCAGTTCGAGGACGCGGAAGCCCTGGAAGGGGAGATCGAGGCATGAGCATCACCCGTCGCACGTTCGTCAAGGCCAACGCCGCCGCCGCCACGGCCGCGGCCGCCGGCATCTCGCTGCCCGCCATGACCGCCGCCGCCGCCGCTCCCGGCGCCGACGGCATTGCCTGGGACAAGGGCGTCTGCCGCTTCTGCGGCACCGGCTGCGGCGTGCTGATCGGCACCAAGGAAGGCCGCGTCGTCGCCACCCAGGGCGACCCCGATGCGCCGGTCAACCGCGGCCTCAACTGCATCAAGGGCTACTTCCTGTCCAAGATCATGTACGGCAAGGACCGTCTGACGACGCCCATGCTGCGCATGAAGAACGGCCGCTTCGACAAGGAAGGCGATTTCGCCCCCATCACCTGGGACCAGGCCTTCGACATCATGGCCGAGAAGTGGAAGGCCACCCTGAAGGAAAAGGGCCCGACCGCCATCGGCATGTTCGGCTCCGGCCAGTGGACCATCTGGGAGGGCTATGCCGCCTCCAAGCTGATGAAGGCCGGCTTCCGCTCCAATAACCTGGACCCCAACGCCCGCCACTGCATGGCCTCGGCCGTCGCCGGCTTCATGCGCACCTTCGGCATCGACGAGCCGATGGGCTGCTACGACGACCTGGAGCACGCCGACGCCTTCGTGCTGTGGGGCTCCAACATGGCGGAGATGCACCCCATCCTGTGGTCGCGCCTGACCGACCGCCGCCTGACCCACGAAGGCTGCAAGGTCGCCGTGCTGTCGACCTTCGAGCACCGCTGCTATGAACTGGCCGACCTCGGCATCCTGTTCACGCCGCAGTCGGACCTGGCGATCCTCAACTTCATCGCCAACCACATCATCCAGAGCGGCCGGGTGAACGAGGCCTTCGTCAGCGCCCACACCAAGTTCAAGAAGGGCGCGACGGACATCGGCTACGGCCTGCGCCCGGAACACCCGCTGGAGCAGAAGGCCGCCAACGCCAAGACGCCCGACGCCGCCGAAGACTGCGACTTCGAGGCCTACAAGGCGATGGTCGCCGAATACACGGTGGAAAAGGCGAGCCAGATTTCCGGCGTGCCCAAGGCGCAGCTGATCGAACTGGCGGAGCTTTATGCCGACCCCAAGGTGAAGGTCGTGTCCTACTGGACCATGGGCTTCAACCAGCACACCCGCGGCACCTGGGCCAACAACCTCGTCTACAACATCCACCTGCTGACCGGGAAGATCTCCGAGCCCGGCAACGGCCCGTTCTCGCTGACCGGCCAGCCCTCGGCCTGCGGCACGGCGCGCGAGGTGGGCACCTTCGCCCATCGCCTGCCGGCCGACATGGTGGTCATGAACCCCGACCACCGCGCCAAGACCGAAAAGCTGTGGCAGGTGCCGGAAGGGACCATCCCCGACAAGCCCGGCTACCACGCCGTGCTGCAGCACCGCATGCTGAAGGACGGCAAGCTGAACTGCTACTGGGTGCAGTGCACCAACAACATGCAGGCGGCGCCGAACCTCAACGAGGAAAGCTATCCCGGCTACCGCAACCCGGCCAACTTCATCGTCGTGTCGGACCCCTACCCGACGGTGACGGCGCTGGCCGCCGACCTCATCCTGCCGACTGCCATGTGGGCGGAGAAGGAAGGCGCCTACGGCAACGCCGAACGCCGCACCCAGTTCTGGCGCCAGCAAGTGCAGGCGCCCGGCCAGGCGCGGTCGGACCTGTGGCAGCTGATGGAATTCGCCAAGCGCTTCACCATCGAAGAAGTGTGGCCGGAAGAGCTGCTGGCCAAGGCGCCGCAGTACCGCGGCAAGACCATGTTCGACGTGCTCTACGGCAACGGCAAGGTCAACGCCTACCCGCTGTCCGACCTGCCGGAGGGCCAGCTGAACGACGAAAGCCGCGCCTTCGGGTTCTACGTGCAGAAGGGCCTGTTCGAGGAATACGCCGCCTTCGGCCGCGGCAAGGCCCACGACCTGGCGGACTTCGAGCTGTACCACAAGTCGCGCGGCCTGCGCTGGCCGGTGGTGGACAACCAGGAAACCCTGTGGCGCTTCCGCGAAGGCTATGACTCCTACGTCAAGGCCGGCGAGGGCGTGAACTTCTACGGCCAGAAGGACGGCCGCGCGGTGATCTGGGCGCTGCCCTACGAGCCGCCGGCGGAAAGCCCGGACAAGGACTATGACCTGTGGCTGGTCACCGGCCGCGTGCTGGAACACTGGCATTCCGGCTCCATGACCCGCCGGGTGCCGGAACTGCACAAGTCGTTCCCCAACGCCGTGGTGTTCATGCACCCCGTCGACGCCCGCGACCGCGGCCTGCGGCGCGGCCAGACGGTGAAGCTGGAAACCCGCCGCGGCGAGGTGCTGACCACCGTCGAAACCCGTGGCCGGAACAAGCCGCCGCAGGGCGTGGTGTTCATCCCCTGGTTCGACGAAAGCCAGCTGGTGAACAAGCTGACCCTGGACGCCACCTGCCCGATCTCGAAAGAGACCGACTACAAGAAGGCGGCGTGCCGCGTGGTCAAGGCCTGACGGCCATCACTAGGTGACGGACGGCGCGCCCCGGAAACCGGCCGCCGTCCGCCCCCTCCGCTGAGGGGTTTGGGACGATGACATCCGACGTCAGCAAGACAGGCAAGCAGGGACCAAGCCGGCGCGACATGCTCACCGGCGCCGCCAGGGCGTGTGGCGCGGCCTGTGTCATGGCGCTCGGCCTGGCGGCGGTGGCGGGGGCGCAGAAGGGCGCCGTCGCGGCCACCGCCCTGCGTCCGCCCGGCGCCCTGCCGGAGGAGGATTTCCTCTCCGCCTGCGTGCGCTGCGGGCTGTGCGTGCGGGATTGCCCTTACGACACGCTGGTGCTGTCGGGCCTCGGTGGTCCGGCGCCGGTCGGCACCCCCTACTTCAACGCCCGCGCGGTGCCGTGCGAGATGTGCGACGACATCCCCTGCGTGAAGGCCTGCCCGACCGGGGCCCTCGACCCGGCGCTGACCGACATCGACGACGCCCGCATGGGCACGGCGGTGCTGATCGGCCGCGACACCTGCCTCAACCTGCTCGGCCTGCGCTGCGACGTCTGCTACCGCGTCTGTCCGCTCATCGACCAGGCGATCCGGCTGGAGATGCGCCCCAACACCCGCACCGGCAAGCACGCGGTGTTCGAGCCGGTGGTCGATCCCGCCGTCTGCACCGGCTGCGGCAAGTGCGAACAGGCCTGCGTGCTGCCCGACGAGGCCGCCATCAAGGTCTTCCCCACCGCCCAGGCGCGCGCCAGCTCGGCTGACCACTACCGCCTCGGCTGGGAGGAAAAGCGCCGGCAGGGCGAGGCGCTGATCCAGGACACCATCGACCTGCCGGACCGCGGCTATGACCCGGTCACCGTCCTGCCGACGGAAGACGGCGGTCTGAAAGGGTTCAAGCCATGACCGCGCAGCCCATCCGCACCGTCGTCGGCAAGGATGCCCCGGCCGTGCTCGCCGTCGCCGCCAAGGGGCGGCTGGCGGCCCACAAGTGGCTGATCCTGCGGCGCCTGAGCCAGCTTGCCGCCCTCGGCCTGTTCCTCTCCGGCCCGCTGGTCGGGGTGTGGGTGATGAAGGGGACGCTGGCGTCGAGCAGCCTGTTCGGCGTCGTGCCCTTCACCGATCCGCTGGTGTTCGTGCAGTCCCTGGCCACCGGCCACGGCCTTGCCGCCACCGCCTGGATCGGCGCCGCCCTGCTGGTGGCGCTCTACGCCCTGGTCGGCGGCCGTGCCTTCTGTTCCTGGGTGTGCCCGGTCAACGTGCTGACCGATGCCGCCCACCGCGCCCGCATCCGCCTCGGCCTCAAGGGCGGGGTGGCGATCAGCCGCAACGCCCGCTGGTGGGTGCTGGCGGCGGCGGTGGCGGTTTCCGCCGTCACCGGCGTCATCGCCTGGGAGGCGGTGAACCCGGTCACCCTGCTGCACCGCGAGCTGGTGTTCGGCATCGTCTTCGCCGGCTCGCTGGCGTGGACGCTGGTGCTCGGCATCGTGCTGTTCGACATCTTCGTCGCCAACCGCGGCTGGTGCGGCCACCTGTGCCCCATGGGCGCCGCCTACGGCCTGATCGGGCGCCTCAGCCTGACCCGCGTTTCGGCCCGCAACCGCGCCGCCTGCGACCAGTGCCTGGCCTGCTACCACGTCTGCCCGGAGCCGCAGGTGCTGACCCCGGCGCTGAAGGGCGGCGCGACCGACACGCCTGTCATCACCGACG
Source organism: Caenispirillum bisanense (assembly GCF_039523075.1). Lineage (NCBI taxonomy): Bacteria > Pseudomonadati > Pseudomonadota > Alphaproteobacteria > Rhodospirillales > Novispirillaceae > Caenispirillum > Caenispirillum bisanense. Next base: position 21,316 of record NZ_BAAAEP010000005.1, on the reverse strand, counting down.
GCGAATGCACCAACTGCGGCCGCTGCATCGACGTCTGCCACCGCCATGTCTTCGCCTTCACCCATCGCTTCGACCGCTCGACGGCCGCCGCCCCTGCCGCTGCGCCCGAGCCGTCCGCCCACGCTTCACAGGGGAGTGTCTGAGATGCGCACCATCACCAAGGCCATCGCCGCGGCGTGCTTCGCCCTGGCGGCCGCCATTGCCGCCGTTCCGGCCGCCGTCGCCGCCGATGTCGTGTCGCTGCGCGGGACCGTCGAGATCGACGAGCTGGATGCCAAGCCGGAACTCTACGGCGTCACCGAGGGCAAGGCCTTCGGCCGCGCCTATCGGCAGCAGCCGCCGCTGATCCCGCACCGCATCGACAAGTATGAAGTCGACCTGAAGACCAACCAGTGCCTGAGCTGCCACGACTGGCCCTTCAACACCGAATTCGGCGCGCCGAAGGTGTCGGAGACCCATTACGTGGACCGCGCCGGCAACCGCCTCGACAACGTCGCCCGCACCCGCTGGTTCTGCACCCAGTGCCATGTGCCGCAGATGGACGCGCCCGAGCTGGTCAACAACACCTTCGAGCCGGCCCGCTGAGGCCAGCTCCCCGTATTGAGGAGGGACCCGCCATGTCCACCGAGCAGGAAAAGCGGCCGAACGTCATCAAGCGCCTGTGGCGCTGGTTCTGGGGCCCGGCCGGCGCGCTGTCGCTGGGGGTGCTGCTGATCGGCGGCTTCATCGCCGGCGTCGTCTTCTGGGGCGGCTTCAACACCGCCATGGAGATGACCAACACCGAAACCTTCTGCATCTCGTGCCATGAGATGGAAAAGAACGTCTATGCCGAATACGCCGGCTCGGTGCACGACACCAATGCCTCGGGCGTGCGCGCCACTTGCCCCGACTGCCACGTGCCGAAGGACTGGAACCACAAGATCGTGCGCAAGATCCAGGCCTCCAACGAGGTGCTGCACAAGGTGCTCGGCACTATCGACACGCGCGAGAAGTTCGAGGGCAAGCGCCTGCAGCTGGCCCAGAACGTGTGGCGGTCCATGAAGGAGACGGACAGCCGCGAGTGCCGCAACTGCCACAACTTCAATGCCATGGACGTCACCCTGCAGAACAAGCGGGCGCGTGAGAACCACCTGCGGGCTCAGGACGACGGCCTGACCTGCATCGACTGCCACAAGGGCATCGCCCACGAACTGCCCAAGGGCGCCTATGGCATCGACCCTGAAATGGTGAAGGCCCACCCGGCGCCGCTGCCCGTGCCGGCGGCCGACCCCAAGGGCTGATCCGCCTCCCCACCGGCGGCGACCGCTTCCCCTGTCTCCTCCCCAGCGGTCGCGCCGTGCGGCCGCCGGGTCTGACCCTCCTCGGACCCGGCGGCCCGTCCCTTTCCCGGAGTATCGGCCCATGGCCCCGCTCACCGACATCCTTGGCCGCCGCATCACCTACCTGCGCCTGTCGGTGACGGAGCGCTGCGACTTCCGCTGCACCTACTGCATCGCCGAGGACCAGCAGTTCGCCCCCCGCGCCGAGGTGCTGTCGCTGGAGGAACTGGGCCGGCTGGTAGACGTCTTCCTCGACCTGGGGGTGGATACGGTGCGCCTGACCGGCGGCGAGCCGCTCACCCGCAAGGGGCTGCCGGTGCTGCTGGAGCACCTCGGCCGCCGCCGCGCCGAGGGTCGCCTGCGCGAACTGACCCTGACCACCAACGGCAGCCGCCTCGCGGCCTTCGTGCCTGCCCTGGCGGCGGCGGGGGTGGAGCGGGTGAACGTGTCGGTGGACACCGTGGACCCGGACCTGTTCGCCCGCATCACCCGCCGCGGCAGCCTCGCCGCCGTGCAGGCCGGCATCGACGCGGCGGCACGGGCGGGCCTGCGGGTGAAGCTCAACTGCGTGGTGCAGAAGGGCGTCAACGACGGGCCGGAGCACCTGGACGCCCTGCTGCGCCATGCCGGCGCCCGCGGCCACGACATCACCTTCATCGAGGTGATGCCCATGGGTCCGGCGGCCTTCGACTTCGCCCGCCACCACCGCCCCCTGGCCGAGGTGCGGGCCGATCTGTCCCGGCGCTGGACGCTGGTGCGCGAAGGCTTCCGCACCGCCGGCCCGTCGCGCTACTGGCGCTGCGTGGAGACCGGCGGCCGCATCGGCTTCATCGCCGCGACGTCCAGCTGCTTCTGCGCCGGCTGCAACCGGGTCCGCGTGACTTCCGACGGCACCCTCTACCCCTGCCTCGGCGACGAACGGGCCGTGCCCTTGCGCGCCCTACTGCGCGACGACCCGAGCGGGGAGGCGGTACGGGCGGCGGTGGCGGCGGCCATCACGATAAAACCCGACGGCCACCACTTCACCCCCACCGGCACCCCGACCGACATGGCCCGGGGAATGAACGCGACGGGCGGGTGAGGGGGCTTTTTCGCCACCAATGGGGTTTTCACCACCAAGGCACAAAGACACCAAGGGGCTGCGGCGGAATGGCCGGCAGCTCCTGGGTTTGGCGATTCTTTATCGTAGCGGGTGACGATTTCAGGAGCTGGTTGCTCCTGTTGACCGGGATGATGGCACCGGTTTTGTTCTTCTCGGCCATGAGCTCAACGGCGTTCTTCTCGCCCAGCAGTGTCGCCCGGCCGGGGCGGCCCGATGCGGGGAACTGCGGACGAAGCTCACGTAAGTCATGAAGATGTTCCCCTTACTCGTACCGCAGCCGCGACTTCTCCAATCCCCCACCTGAGGGAGTTGTTGAAGCGCGGCGCGGCACGAGAAGGCCTTTGATCGGGCTCTCGATTTAGTTGGCGGTCGCCGGCGGGGCGTTGGTGGCGGGCGGCGCGGTATCGCCGGCCGGCGTCTGGTTACGGTTCACCGTGCCGTCGTCATCGGTGCCTTCCCATTCCGGCAACTCGGACACCTGCTCGTCCGTCAGGTTGACGCGGATGCCTTCGGCGGTGATCTGCACGTCGTTGATGTCGAGCGCCACCGAGGTCTGACCGATGCCGAGGAAGCCGCCGCGGTCGATGACGATGCGCTCCACGCTGTCGTCGCTGGTGCTGATGACCACGTCGGAGACCTCGCCGATCTGGTCGCCGTTCTGGCCGTAGACCGACTTGCCCATCAGATCCTGGCGGGTCGGGGTGGCGGAAGCGGCCTGGGTATCCTGCATCTGGCCGACATCCTGGCCCTGCTGCTGGGCGGTGGTGGTAGCGGCAGTGCCGCCGGCCGCACCGCCGGCCGCGCCGGTGGCACCGGTCGCGCCGGCATCAGCCTGGGCCTGGGCGCCGCCCACCTGCTGCAGGAGATCCTGCGCCTCGCGGTGGTGCTGTTCCAGGGTCGGGATCTGCGCTTCGGCGAACTGCTTCAGCTGCTCGTGCTCGCCCTGCTGCGCCTGCTGGCGGAAGAGTTCGAGCGCCCGCTCGTGCTCGTCCACCATCATCTGCATGTAGGCCTGGTCGAACTGCTGGCCGTCCATGTCGTCCAGGCGGTCGGCCTTCTGCTGTTCGGCATCGGGCAGGTCGTCGGGCAGGTCGATGTCGGCGTTGGCCTGCTCAAGCAGGGTCTTCAGGCTTTCGGAGGACTGGTCGTGGTCCTGCGCCATGCGCTCGCCGAACTGCTTGACCTGTTCGTTCTCGGCCTTGTCCTGGGCCTTTTCGCCCAGTTCCTTCTCCAGCATGTCGCTGATGGCGGCCTGCTCGACGAACTGGCGATCCTGCTGGCTCAGCTGACCCTGGGCCTGCTGCTGACCGGCGGCGGCGGGCGCCTCGGTCTGGGCCTGCGGCTGAGCGGTGGGGGCGGTCTGGTTCTGCTGCGCCAGGGCCGGAGAGGCTACCAGCAGCGCGACCACGGCGGCCGCCGTCGGAAACGTGCGCATTCGTCTGCTCCTTCAGTCTATGTGTCGGGTCGAGGGCGACCCTCTGCCCAAGCCAACGCCTGAAATCGCGGAACGCGGCATAAAGTGCGGATAAATTCTTGAACGAGGCGCTACCTCTTTCTGACCTTTCTCTTGCAGGTGGTGGGGTTTGTCTTCTCCTCTCTTTAAGGTCGTCGCGGCCCGTCAAGAAGAAGAGCGGGGCGGGGAAGGCGCTGTTATTGCTCGCCTTCCCCGTGCTCCGGCCCGTCGTCAATCGGTCCGGCCGGGATCGGGCTCGCGGACCTCATGCCACAGGGCGTTGAGGATGGCGAAGGCGCAGGCGAGGCCGACGCCGAGAATCCACGCGAAGTACCACATGATCGGCTCTCCTCAGTACAGGCTGTTGCTGTTCTTCTCGACGTAGTCCGCCGTCACCTTGCCGCGCAGCACGCGGAAGACGAAGCTGGTGTAGGCAAGGATGATGGGCAGGAAGATCAGCGTGGCGACCATCATCACGAACAGGGTGAAGTGCGACGATGTGGCGTCCCACGCCGTCAGGCTCGATGCGGGGTCGAGGCTGGAGGGCATGAGGAAGGGGAACAGGCTGACGCCGGCGGTGGCGATGATGCCGGTGACGGACAGGGCGGTGGCGATGAAGGTCGGGCCCTCGGCGCGGGTCCGCACCAGCACCAGGGCGGCGGCAGCCCCGGCGAAGCCGAGCAGCGGCGCGGCGATCATCCACGGATGGCGGCCGTAGTTGGCGAGCCAGGCGCCCGGCTCCCGCGCCACCTCCTTCAGCAGCGGGTTGGACGGGCCGGCGGTGTCGACCAGCGAGGTGATGACATAGCCCTGCACGGCGGTCGACACGCCAAGCCCGCCAAGCGCGAACAGCACGATGGTGGCAATGGCGGCGACCGTCAGCGCCTGCCGGGCGCGGGCCTGGATGTGGCCGTCGGTCTTGATGTTGAGGTAGGCGGCGCCGTGCATCACCAGCATGGTCACCGACAGCAGGCCGGCCAGCAGCCCGAGCGGGTTCAGCAGGCCGAGGAACCCGCCATCGTAGAACACCCGCAGGTCGGCATCCAGGCGGAAGGGCACCCCCTGCAGCAAGTTCCCGAAGGCGACGCCGAACACTAGCGCCGGCACAAAGCCGCCGAGGAACAGGCCCGTATCCCACACCCGGCGCCAGCGTGGGTCGGTCACCTTGTTGCGGAAGTCGAAGCCCACGGGGCGCAGGATCAACGCCACCAGGGTCAGGAACATGGCAAGGTAGAAGCCGGAGAAGGCGGCGGCATAGATGGGCGGGAAGGCGGCAAAGACGGCCCCGCCCCCCAGCACCAGCCACACCTGGTTGCCTTCCCATACCGGCCCGATGGTGTTGATCAGCACGCGGCGTTCGGTATCGGTGCGGGCGACGATGGGCAGCAGCGTGCCGACGCCGAGGTCGAAGCCGTCCATGACGGCAAAGCCGATCAGCAGCACGCCGAGGAACAGCCACCAGACAAGGCGCAGGGTTTCATATTCGATGGGAATGGTCATCATGGCTTGGTCTTCCTCTACTCGGCGGCCACGAAGGAGTCGGCGCGGGGGTCGGTGACGGCGGGGATGTCGCGCGGGGGCACGCCCAGCGCCTCCGCCGGTCCCATGCGGACGTACTTGACCATCAGGAAGACGTCGACCACCGCCAGGCTGGAGTAGAAGACGATGAAGCCGATCAGGGTGAACAGCACCTGTCCGCCGGTGAGCGACGACGACGACAGGAAGGTCGGCAGCACTCCCTCGATTGACCACGGCTGACGGCCGTGCTCGGCGACGAACCAGCCCAGTTCCGCCGCGATCCACGGCAGCGGCAGGCTCAGCGTCAGCAGACGCAGGAACCAGGTGCGGCTGAAGTCCCGCCGCGATGCCAGCCAGAAGGCGAAGGCAAAGGCGGCGATGAAGTAAAAGCCGAGGCCGACCATGAGGCGGAAGGTCCAGAACAGGCTCGGCACATGCGGCACGGTGTCCTGCGCCGCCTGGGAGATCTGGGCTTCCGTGGCGGTGCGCGGATCGTCCACGTACTTCTTCAGCAGCAGCGCGTAGCCCAGGTTGCCCTGATGGGCGAGCAGCGTGTCGCGCGCTTCGGCGCTGGTGCGGTCGGCGCGCAGGCGCTCCAGGGCGTCGTAGGCGACCAGACCGTCGCGGATGCGGGCGGCGTTGGCGGCAACCTGGTCCTTGATGCCCGGCAGTTCCTCGTCGATGGAACGGGTGGCGATCAGGCCCAGCGCCCAGGGAACCTTTACCTCGGCATGGGTTTCCTGCGCCTGCTGGTCGGGGATGCCGAACAGGGTGAAGCCGGCGGGCGCCGGCTCCGTCTCCCACATGGCTTCGATGGCGGCCAGCTTCATCTTCTGGTGTTCGCTGACGGCGTAACCGCTTTCATCGCCCAGCACCACCACCGACAGGGCAGAGGCGAGGCCGAAGGCGGCGGCGACGGTGAAGCTGCGGCGGGCAAAGGCGGTGTGGCGGCCTTTCAGGAGATAGAAGCTGGAAATCGCCAGCACGAACATGGCGCCGGTGACATAGCCGGCCGACACGGTGTGGACGAACTTGGACTGCGCCACCGGGTTGAACAGAATCTCGGTGAAGCTGGTCAGCTCCATGCGCATGGTGTCGACGTTGAAGGCAGCGCCGATGGGGAACTGCATCCAGCCGTTGGCGATGAGAATCCACAGCGCCGACAGGTTGGAGCCGATGGCGACCAGCCAGGTCACCGTCAGGTGGCCGACCTTGCTCATGCGGTCCCAGCCGAAGAAGAACAGGCCGACGAAGGTGCTCTCCAGGAAGAAGGCCATCAGGCCCTCGATGGCCAGCGGGGCGCCGAAGATGTCGCCGACGTAGTGGCTGTAATAGCTCCAGTTGGTGCCGAACTGGAATTCCATGGTGATGCCGGTGGCGACACCCATGGCAAAGTTGATGCCGAACAGCTTGCCCCAGAACTTGGTCATGTCGCGCCAGATTTCGCGGCCGCTCATGACATAGGCGCTCTCCATGATGGCAAGCAGGAACGACAGCCCCAGCGTCAGGGGTACGAACAGGAAGTGATACATGGCTGTCATGCCGAACTGCAGGCGCGACAGGCCGACCGGATCAAGGTCGAACATGGTGTCAGGACTCCCGGGCAGGGACGGAGAGGGGCGCCGTCAGCCGGTCGCCCATGCTGTCAGGGGTGACGATCACCTTGTGCTCGCCGCCGAAGACGAAGACCTTGGCGAGCACGACGATGCAGACCTTGATGACCAGCACGGGGACGATGGCGCGCGCCAGTCGGCCGCGCGGCTTCAGGCCGCTGGCGAGGAAGGCGCGCAGGCTTCCGAGAACGCCGCGCATGGCGATCCCTCCGAATGACTGCGGATGATGGGGTGATAAGCGATCGCGGGGCTCAGGCGGTCGGCGGGCCGCGGGTCGTGCGGGTGGTGCCGAAGCACCGCAGCCGCCGCACCGGCCACGCCTGGGCTGCCACCGGCGCGGCCTGACGCATCGGCCGCGGCGGCGGCAGGATCAGCAGCACCACCGCCGCCAGTGCCACCGCGGCGGGCGCCAGCGGCAGGCACAGCAGGCACAGGTCGTCCGCCGGATGGGCCGGCGGGGGCAGGGTGGTGAGGCTGCCGTCGAGGGCGATCACCGCCAGCCCGGCCCCGGTGCAGATGAGGATCTGGCCGAGCGGCAGCTCGGCGCCGGGATGCGGCTGTTCCGTCAGGCGGGAGGATGTCAGTGCCGCCGCCAGCAGGCCGACCAGCAACACCGACAGCCCCAGCCACCCCATGAGGCGGCGGCGGGTGCCGACGGTCGGCAGCGCGGGAACGGCGAGAACGGTGCTCATCTCTCTCGGCACGGCGGCGGGACGGGGGCGGCCGCCACTCCACCGTGAATGACCGGGGGTCCGTCACGGGAGGTCGGGGGGAGCGGCGACCGGCAGTGTCATCCTATGCCGCCGGGGGGAGCGGCGCATTGCGCATTGTCAGTCCCTGCATATTCCGATCATTCAAATAAGTCCTGAGGGGCGCTCCGGTCATTGCGGATTGTCATGGCAGGGTGGCGGCACGGCTCTGCACACTGGCGTCATGCAAGTCATTCTCAACAGGAGACTCCCGATGTCCCTGCACGAGGCGCTGAGCGCCGCCCTTGATGACGAATACAAGGCCATCGCCACCTATGAAGCGGTGCTGGCGGCCTTCGGCCCGGTGCGGCCGTTCGTGAACATCGTGGAGGCCGAGCGCCGCCACGCTGCCGCCCTGCTGCGGCAGTTCGATCGCCTGGACCTGACGCCGCCGGCCGACCTCTGGAGCGGACAGGTGGCCGCCCCGGCATCGCTGCCTGAGGCCTATGCCGCCGGCGTGGCGGCCGAGGTGGAGAATGCCGCGCTTTACGACCAGCTTCTGGCGGCGGCGCGCGGCGAGCCGGAGGTGACGCGGGTGTTCATCGCCCTGCGGGATGCCTCGCAGGACCGGCACCTGCCGGCCTTCCGCCGTCACCTCGACGGTGGTGCCGGGCGTGGCACGGCCGTAGCGGCCTTCGACTTTGCCGGTGCCGGTGCCGGTGGGGGATGCGGCGGCGGCGGTTTCGGTGGTGGCTGTGGCTGCGGAGCCGGGCGATGAACGGCGCGGCTGGCGCCGCCGTTGCCCTCGCGCTGCTGGCGGGGCCGGCCGCTGCCGCCGAACTGCACGTCAGCGTCACCGGCGTGACCCATGCCGACGGCACCCTGCGGGTGGCACTCTACGACACCGCCGCCACCTTCCGCGACGAGGATGCCGCCCGTGCCACGGCCACCCTTCCGGCCGTGCGCGGCACGGTCGGCACGACCTTTCCCGATCTGCCGCCCGGCACTTATGCCCTCATCGTCTACCATGACGAGAACGGCAACGGCCGCCTGGACCGCTTCCTCGGCATGATCCCGACCGAGGGCTACGGCCTCAGCAACGACCCCGAAGTCTCCGGCCCGCCGCGGTTCGAGGCCTGCGCCTTCCAGGTGGCGGAGGGTCGGGCCGAGGTGGCGGTGCGGCTGGTCTACTGACCGCCGGCGCCGTCGAAGTACCGGCCCGGCGTGCTGCCGAAGGTCAGGCGGAAGGCGCGGATGAAGCTGCTGACGCTGTCGTAGCCGAGGTCGAAGGCCACCGTGGTCACCGGCGTGCCCGCCGCCAGCAGCTCCAGCGCCCGCAGCAGCCGGGCCCGCTGCCGCCAGGCGGCGAAGGTGAGGCCGGTCTGCTGCGGGAAGCGCCGCGACAGGGTGCGCGGCGCCACCCAGGCGGCGGCGGAAAGGGCGGTCATGGGGCGGTCGTCCGCCGGATCGGCCGCCAGCGCCTGCGCCACCCGCGCCAGCCGCGGGTCGGTCGGCAGCGGCAGGGTGAAGGCATCGTCCGGCGGCCCGGCGATCTCGTCCAGGATGTCGCCGGCAAGCCGTTCCTGCGCCGGCGTCAGGGCGGTTCCGTCCGGCGGCCAGGAACAGGCGCGCAGCACCGCCTCGCGCAGCAGGCCGCTCATGCCCACCACCCGCGGCGTCGCCGGCAGGTCGCCGTAGGCGGCCGGCGCCACATAGACGCTCCAGCCATCGAACGGGCCGTGGGAGCGCGCCGCGTGCGGGGCGCCGGGCGGCAGCCACAGGGCGCTCACCGGCGGCAGCACCATGGTGCCGGTGGCGGTGGTCACGGTCAGCAGGCCGCCCAGGGTGCCGAGCAACTGCCCGCGCGGGTGGCGGTGCAGGGCGGTGTCCCGCGCCGCCCCCTGGCGGCGGCGGGCGGTGACCAGCAGCGGCGCCGGGGCGGCAGCCCGGTGGGGCGGGAGCAGGGGGCGATCTGGCGTCAGCTGCACACTCATTGTCTTCACAGCGTTAGCGGCGCCGGGCGGCGGTGTCTAGTCTTGCCGCATCCGTCCCGTCAATACGAGGCAGCCCATGACGCCGCAAGACAGCATTGCCCTCATCACGACCATGTTTGCCGCCTTCTGCCAGCCCGACACCAGCGCCGCGAAGTTGGCCCGGTTCTTCACCCCCGATTACATCCAGCACGTCGACGGCAAGCAGCTGGACCTGACCGCCTTCCTGGACCACTTCCGCGCCCTGCAGGCGGTGCTGCGTCGCCTGAACATCACCATCGAGCACGTGGTCAGCGACGGCACCACCGCCGCCACCGTCCACATCGCCGAGGCCGAGAAGCGCGACGGCACCCGCAGCCGCATCAAGGTGGTGGCGGTCTATGTCCTGCGCGACGGCCGCATCGCCCTGGTGGATGAACTGACGCGGGTGCTTGACGGTGCCGCGGGGGATGCCGACCTAGGCTCGCTCGGCACCACCACCACCGCCGCCGCCTGACCGCACCCGCACGCCCGAGGACGATCATGCCGCACCCGCAGCCCCTGGCTTTCCATCCCGTCACCGCCTCCGACCTGCCCGACCTGGAGTCGTGGTTTGCCGATGCCGACCTGGCGCGCCGGCTGGAGGCGCCGACTCCCGACTGGCTCGCCCACGTCAGCGGCGGCACCGAGGCCGCGGCCTGGGTGGTGCGGCCGGTCGGCGGCGGGCCGGCGCTCGCGTTGATGCAGGCCGACCGGGATGGTCCCGGCCGCGCCGTCATCGCCATCGCCGTCCGCCGCGAGTGCCGCCACGCCGGCCTCGGCCGCCGGGTGCTGGACACCTTCGCCGACGGTCCGGGCAGCGCCCATGCGGTGCTGGTGGCGACCGTGGAGCCCGACAACCTCGCCGCCCTCCGATGCCTGCAGCACGCCGGCTTCCGCCCGGCGGGGCAGGATGACGACGGCTTCCTGGTGCTGGAGCGCCACCGGGAGCGGGTCTGTCTTTAGTCGGATGACAAAAGTTATGTTATAACATGTTATTCCCTCTCTGTCGCGCCTTGAGCTGCGAAGGATTATCATTATCATCTCGCCCCGCCTGTAATCCACCGAGAGGGAAAAGAATGCGCCTTCGCGCCCTGGGAGCCATCATGCTTGCCGCCGGCCTCGGCCTGTCGGGCCTTGCCGCCGGTGCCGCCGCCGCGCCTCGCGATCAGGTGCTGGATGTGGTGGCGCCGTGGGAAATCGGCAGCCTCGACCCGTCCAAGCATGGCTACGTCTTCACCCGCCTGCAGATCGCCGAGACGCTGGTGGAGGCCGATCCGGCGGGGGCCCTGGCTCCGGGCCTTGCCACCGCCTGGACGGTCAGCGACGACGGCCTGACGTGGCTGTTCACGGTGCGCGAGGGCGTGCGGTTCCACGACGGCAGCCCGCTCACCGCCGAGGCCGCTGCCACCGCCCTGCGCCATGCCCTCGGCAAGCCGGGCATCCTGGCCCAGGCGCCGGTGGAGGAGATCGCCGCCCAGGGCGGGGCCGTGATGGTGCGCCTGCGCGAGCCGTTCTCGCCGCTGCCGGCGGCGCTGGCCGGCACCGCCAACCAGATCCTGGCGCCGGCGTCCTATACCGATGCCGGTGAGGTGACGCAGGTGATCGGCACCGGCCCCTACCGCCTGGACCAGCTGCAGCCGCCGCAGAAGCTGACGGCGGTGCGCTTCGACGGCTACTGGGGCGAGCCGGCGGCCATCGAGCGCATCTCCTACCTCGCTGCCGGCCGTGGCGAAACCCGCGCCATGATGGCGGAAAGCGGCGATGCCGACATCGTCTTCACCCTTGATCCCGCCAGCCGCGCCCGGCTCGCCCGCAACGACGGCCTGACCATCCACGCCGAGGCGATCCCCCGCACCGTCACCATGAAGGTGAACGCCGCGCATCCGCTGCTGGCGGACCCGCGCGCCCGCCAGGCGATCAGCGCCGCCATAGACCGGACGGCCATCGCCACCGCCATCCTGCGCGAGCCGGAAGCCGCCGCCGCCCAACTGTTCCCGCCGAGCCTCGCCGGCTGGCACCTTGCCGAGGCCCCGGCCGCCAAGGCCGATCCGCAGCGGGCGGCGGCGCTGCTGGCAGACCTGGGCTGGCAGACGGGCGGCGACGGCATGCTGGTGAAGGACGGCCAGCCCTTCCGCGTCACCCTGCGCACCTTCCCCGACCGGCCGGAACTGCCGCTGCTCGCCACTGCCATCCAGGCCCAGCTGCGCGAGGTCGGCATCGACCTGCAGGTGGCGGTCGGCAACTCCAGCGAGATCCCCGCCGGCCATCGCGACGGCAGCCTGGAGCTGGCGCTGCTGGCCCGCAATCTGGCGCTGGTGCCCGACCCGCTCGGCACCCTGCTGCAGGACTACGCCCCGGCCGGCGGCGACTGGGGCGCCATGAACTGGGCCGATCCGCGCCTGACCGAAATCCTGGCGACGCTGGTGCGCGGCGTCGGCGACGACGCCGACCGCCTGGCCCTGCAGCAGGAGGCCGCGGCCATCCTGGATGCGGCGCTGCCGGTCATTCCGGTCACCTGGTACCAGCAGACGGCGGCGGTGTCGCGCAGCCTGGACGGCTTCGTCATCGACCCGTTCGAGCGCACCTACGGCCTCTCCCGCCTGCGGTGGGCGCCGTGATCCGGCTGCTCGGCTATCGCCTGGTGCAGGCCGGGCTTGTCGCCCTGATGGTGGGGGTGCTGACCTTCGTGCTGGTCCGCGCCCTGCCGGGGGACATGGCCTTTCGCATCGCCGCCGGCCGCTACGGCTACGACTGGGTGGATGCCGCCGCCGCCGCCGCCGTGCGGGCGGAACTGGGGCTCGACCGCCCGGCGCTGGCCGCCCTCGGCCAATGGCTGTGGGATCTGGTGCGGTTCGACCTCGGCCGGTCGCTGGTGAGCGGCGAGCCGGTGATTGACGAGATCCGCCATCAACTCGGCCACTCGCTGCAACTGGCGGCGGCGGCGGTGGTGCTGTCGCTGCTGCTCGGCCCGCCGCTCGGCGTGCTGGCCGGGCTGCGGCCGGGCGGGCTGCTCGACCGCGGGCTGCTGTCGGCCGCCCTGGTGGCGCGGGCGCTGCCGCATTTCGTCATCGGCATCCTGCTGGTGATGGTGGTGGCGGTGCAGTTGCGCTGGCTGCCGGCCGCCGGCCATGGAACCGTCGCCCATACCGTGCTGCCGGCCCTGACGCTCGCCATCTGTCTGGCGGCGGTGTCGAGCCGGGTGGCCCGCGATGCCATGGCGGCGGTGGCGGCCAGCCCCTACTACGCCTTCGGCCGCACCAAGGGCCTGGGCGAGGGCATTCTGTTCCTGCGCCACGGGCTGCGCAACGTCGGCGTGCCGGTAGTGGCCTACCAGGGGGTGCAGTTCGTCTACCTGATCGAGGGCGTGGTGGTGGTCGAAACCCTGTTCGCCTGGCCCGGCATCGGCCACGCCCTGGTGCATGCCATCGTCGCCCGCGACGTGCCGATGATCCAGGGCACCGCCCTGGTCATGGGCCTGATGTTCGTGCTGCTCAACGCCGGAGTGGACCTCTTGTGCCACGTCATCGATCCGAGGAGGCGCGCCGCATGACGACGCCCGCAACCCTCACCCTGCGCGGCCTCGGCGCCCGCCTGCGTCCCGGCGCCGGCGGCGGGCCGGTGCTGAGTGGCCGGCGGCTGGTCGGTGCCGGCCTGCTGGCGCTGCTGGCCGTCTTCGCCTGGGGCGCGCCGCTGATCAGCGATGCCGACCCGGCCCGCCAGGACCTGCTGCGCACCCTGGTGCCGCCAAGCCTGGAGGCGCCCCTCGGCACCGACCACCTCGGCCGCAGCCTGCTGGCGCGGCTGGCGGCGGCGGTGCGGCTGTCGCTCGGTCTCGCGCTCATGGGCGTGCTGACGGCGGCGGTGCCCGGCGTGCTGCTCGGCATCCTGGCCGGCTGGCGCGGCGGCTGGGTCGACCGCCTGCTGGTGGTGCTGTCGGACGCCTTCCTGGCGCTGCCGGGCCTGCTGCTGGTGCTGCTGATGGTGGCCATCGCCCCCGGCTCGTTCTGGGCGCTGTATGTCGGCATCGCGCTGGTGCTGTGGATCGAGTACTTCCGGCTGGTGCGGGCCACCACCCGCACCCTGGTCACCTCGCCGCAGATCGAGGCATCGCGCCTGCTGGGCTTCGGGCCGCTGTACATCGTCCGCCGCCACCTGTGGCCGGAGCTGGCGCCCATGGTGCTGACCCTCGGGGCCTTCGGCGGCGCCACCGCCATCATGGCCATCGCCGCCCTGGGCTTCGTCAGCGTCGGCCTGCGTCCGCCCACCGCCGAACTGGGCCTGATGATGACCGAACTGCTGCCCTATCACTACGAGGCGCCATGGGCGCTGCTGCAGCCCATCGCGGTGGTGTTCCTGCTGGTGCTGGGCCTCATCCTGCTGGCCGGAAAGGACCCGCGATGACCGTACTGCTGGACCTGACGGAGGTGGCGGTGGCTTCGGCCGATGCCATCGTCCATCCCACCAGCCTGACCCTCACCGCCGGGCGGCCGCTGACCATCCTGGGCGAGACCGGATCGGGCAAGAGCCTGCTGGCCCAGGCGGTCATGGGCACCCTGCCGGCGGGCCTGCGGGCCGAAGGCGGCATCCGCCTGCTCGGCCAGGATGTCGGCAGCCTGTCGCCGCGGCAGCGCCGCGCCCGGTGGGGGCGGCAGATCTCGCTGCTGCCGCAGGAACCGTGGCTCGCCCTCGACCCCACCATGAAGGCGGCGGCGCAGGTGGCGGAAACCTATCGCCATGTCGCCGGCTCGCCGCCCGCCGAAGCCGCCGCCAACGCCCGTCGCGACCTGCGTCAGCTGGGGCTGGAGGGGGCGGAGGAGCGGCTGCCGGGGCAGCTGTCGGGCGGCATGGCGCAGCGCGTCGCCTTCGCCGCCGCCCGTGCCCGCGGCGCCCGCGTGGTCATCGCCGACGAACCCACCAGCGCGCTCGACGACGACCGCCGCGACGAGGTGGTGGCCCTGCTCAAGCGCGAGGTGGACGACGGCGGCGGCCTGCTCACCATCACCCACGACGTGGCGGTGGCGCGCGCCCTTGGCGGCGACGTCATCGTGTTCCGCGACGGCCGGGTGGAGGAAAGCGGACCGGCGGCGCGGGTGCTGACGGCGCCCGCCAACCCTTACGCCCGCCGGCTGCTGGCCGCCGAGCCGGCGGCATGGCCGGCGCTGCCGCCGCGCCGCACGGGCGGTGGCGGGCCGGTGCTGCGGGCGGAGGGGCTGCGCAAGCAGCGTGGCGGCCGGGTGCTGTTCGAAGACCTGTCGGTCACCGCCGAGGCCGGGGAGGTGGTCGGCGTCTGCGGCCCGAGCGGCTGCGGCAAGAGCACCCTCGGCGACATCTGCCTCGGCCTGCTGGCGGCGGACGGGGGCACGGTGTGGCGCGATCCGGCGGCGGCGCGGGTGCGCTGGCAGAAGCTCTACCAGGACCCGCCGGCCGCCTTCCCGCCGCACGTCACCCTGCGGCAGGCGCTGACCGATGTGGTCCGCCTGCACCGCCGCGACTGGAGCGAGGTGGAAACCCTGATGGCCCGCCTGCGGCTGGTGCCGGCGCTGCTCGACCGTCACCCGCGGTCGGTTTCGGGCGGCGAGCTGCAGCGGCTGGCGATCCTGCGGGTGCTGCTGGTCGACCCGGTGTTCCTGTTCGCCGACGAGCCGACCTCCCGCCTGGACCTGATGACCCAGAAGGAGACCATGGACCTGCTGGTGGGCCTCGCCCGCGACCGTGGCTGCGCCGTGCTCCTGGTCAGCCACGACCGGGCGCTGGTCGACAAGGTCTGCGACCGCACCGTCCGCCTGGATCACTGAGCGGCGGCGAGGGGCGGCGGCGCGTGCGGCTCCAGCGGGGTGACGACGGCGGCGCCGTCCACCCGGCTGCGGGCGAAGCGGACGCCATAGGCTTCCTCCAGCGCCGGCGAGGCGAGCGCCGCCGCCGCCACGCCGGCCGCCAGCACCCGGCCCTCGGCCAGCAGGATCAGGTCGTCGCAGTAGCGGGCGGCCAGCGACAGGTCGTGCAGTACCACCGCTACCGCCCGGCCGGCGCGGTGGGCTTCCTCCCGCAGCAGGCCCATCACCGCCAGCTGGTGGCGGGGGTCGAGCGCCGCCGCCGGCTCGTCGGCCAGCAGCACCGGCGTTTCCGTCACCAGCACCCGCGCCAGCATCACCCGCGCCCGCTCGCCGCCGGACAACGTCTCCACCGTCGCATCGGCAAGGGCGGCGGTGCTGGTGCGGTCGAGCGCCGCCGCCACCGCCGCCTCGTCGGCGGGGCCGAGGCGGCTCTGCCAGGCGTGCAGGTGGGGCAGGCGGCCGAGTGCCACCGTGCGCCGCACCGTCAGCGGCCAGTGGACGGCATGGCCCTGCGGCAGGAAGCCGATCAGCCGCGCCCGCGCCCGCGATCCCGGCCGCGGCAGGGGCCTGCCGGCGTGGGCGAGGGTGCCGGCGGCGGGCTCCGTCACCCCGGCCAGCACCCGCAGCAGGGTGGACTTGCCGGCGCCGTTGGGGCCGATGATGCCGGTCAGGCGGCCGGCCGGCAGGGACACGGATACCGCTTCCAGCAGGCGGCGGCCGCCGGCGACCTCGACGGTGACGGCGCGCGCGGTGAGGGCGGTCATGGCAACCTCCGGTTCAGGCGCAGCACGAGGACGAGGAAGAACGGCGCCCCGATCAGGGCCGTCACCACCCCCACCATCACCTCCTGGTTGGTCGGCAGCAGGCGGGAGACGATGTCGGCCGTCGCCACCAGGGCGGCCCCGCCCAGCGCGCTCGGCAGCAGCAGGCGGCGCGGCTCGTGGCCGACGAAGGGGCGCAGCATGTGCGGCACCACCAGGCCGACGAAGCCGATGGAGCCGGCCACCGCCACCGCCGCCCCCACCACCAGGGCGGTGCCGAGGATGACGGCGAGGCGCAGGCGGGTGAGGTCTATGCCGAGGGTCTGCGCCGCTTCCTCCCCCAGGCTGAGGGCATCCAGCCCGCGCCCGCTGGTCAGCAGCAGGGCACCGCCCACCAGCAGGAAGGGCAGCGCCAGCACCACATGGTCCATGGAGCGGTCCTTCAGCGACCCCAGCAGCCACAGCATCATTTCCGACAGGGCATAGGGGTTGGGCGCCAGATTGAGCGCCAGCGACGTCAGCGCCACCGCCAGGCTCGACACCGCCACGCCGGAGAGGATGAGCGTCAGGCTGCCGGCGGTGCGGCGGGCGATCATCAGCAGGATGACCGTGGTCGCCGCCGCCCCGGCCATGGCGGCCAGGGGCACCGCCCATTGGCTGACCGCGACCAGCCCGAAGTGGAAGGCGATGACGGCGCCGAGGCCGGCGCTGGCCGAGACGCCGATCAGTCCCGGCTCGGCCAGCGGGTTGCGCAGCAGGCCCTGCAAGGCGGCCCCGGCGAGGCCGAGCGCCGCCCCCACCTCCAGCGCCAGCAGCACGCGCGGCAGGCGGACCTCGTGGACGATGGCGGCCAGCCGCTCATCCCCGAGCCCCATCAGCGCCCCGGCGACGGCGGCGGGGTCGTAGGCGACATAGCCGACCAGCAAGCCGGCCACCGCCGCCCCGATGGCGACGACGGCCAGCACCAGCAGCAGGCGGCCTTGCGGCAGGGCGGCGGCGGTCATGGCGCCAGCTCCCGGTTCAGACGCTCCGCCGCCTCGGCCAGGATCCAGCCGGCGCAGACCCAGTAGGCGCCGGGCACGTGGGCTTCCGGCAGGGCAGCGGCCCGACGGAGGAAGGCGGGATGATTGCCGAAGCCGCCGTTCCTGCTGCGGTGGGGGCTTTCGAAGAAGCTGGTCACGATCACCTCCGGCGGGGCGGCGATGAACCGCTCCAGGTCATAGCTGCTCCAGCCGCTCAAACCTTGTTCGGTCGCCTGATTGCGCAGGCCGGCGGTGTCCATCAGGGTGGCGACGAAACTGCCGGCGGCGGCGGTGCCGCCATCGGGACGCAGGTAGAGGCCGAGCCGTCCGCCGCCGTTGGGCGCGGCCTCGACGGCGGCGATCTTCTGCCGCACCGCCGCCACCAGCGCCTCGCCCCGCTCGGACTGGCCGAGGACGGCGGCGACCTCGCGGATGCTGGCGACGACGCTGTCCATGTCCTCCGCCAGCGGCAGGCGGATCACGGTGAGGCCGAAGCGTTCCAGCAGGGCGGCGGTCTGCGCCTCGCTCCAGGCATTGGTGATGACCACCTCCGCCCCGGCGGCGAGGTAGCCCTCGGCGCTCGGCCGCAGCAGGGGCAGGCCGGCGGCGCGGTCGGCCAGCAGCGACAGCCAGGGCGAGGCGGCATCGGGCGACAGGGCGGCGATCTGCTCCGGCGCCGCCAGGGCCAGCACCATCTGATCGGCGCAGACGGTGGCGGAGGCGACCCGAGGCAAGGCCTGGGCCGGCGGGGCCGCGACGGCGGGGCGGGGGCCCCCAGCCCCCCCCCCCCCCCCCCCCAGGGCCAGGGTCAGCCGCCGCATGGGAAGCCGTGCGCCTGCCGGTCGCGCGGATCGGGCGGCAGACCGAGGTAGCGCTGGCGGAAGCTGTCCCACATGGTCAGGCGGCTCCAGTCCGGGTCCTTGCGCACGCGGTCGCCGGGGTCGAGGAAGGGGTGGGGGAAGAACACCGTCAGCTGGTTCTCCCCCTTGCCGTTGAACAGCCGCAGCTGCCAGCTGCGCGGCCGGTCCTCGGCGGCCAGGATGCGGATCATCTCCGCCCGCGCGGTGCGGCGGATGCGCGCCAGCTCCTCCTCCACCGGCGAGCGGCGGGTGCCCTTGTTCTCGCCGATGCAGACGTGGAAGTGCCAGGCGCCGAAGTCGACGGTGAGGTAGCCGTCCAGCACCCCCACCTTGCGCGGCGCGTTGGGGGCGTGGATCTCGAACACGGCGCCTTGCACCAGGGTGCCGAAGGCCACCTGATCCCACCAGTTTTCGAACACGTCCTTCAGCACGGCGAACAGGGTGTCCTGGTCGGTGGGCAGGGCGAAGATTTCCACCCGGCCGACGCCGGCCTCTTCCGTGATGGTCGATGCGGTCATGGCTGTGGTTCTCCTTCAGAACTTCACGGTGATGCCGGCGTAGGCGGAGCGGCCGGGGGTGCCGTAGCCGACCTCTTCCTCGTAATCGGCGTCGAACAGGTTCTCGACGCGGCCATGCAGGGAGACGCTGTCGGTGACGGCGTAACGAAGGGCGAGATCAGCGGTCCAGAACTCGTCGCTGGACTCCCCGGAGTACTTGTTCTGCGTCTGGTCGCGGTAGCGCAGCGACAGGGTGGCGGTGGCCTCCGGCACGAACTGCCAGCCGAGGGCGGCGGTGGCCTGGTGCAGCGGACGGTTGCGCAGGCGGACGTCGCGCTCGTCATCGACGGCGTTCTGCCAGGTGTAGGACAGGCTAGCGTCGACGGTCGGCAGCGGCTTGGCCGCCAAGGTCGCCTCGATCCCTTCCACCCGCGTGCGGTTGACGTTCACATAGCTGCCGCCGGAGCAGGCGGCGGAGGTCGGCGGCGTCCACTGCCAGTCGATCTCGTCGCGGGTGCTGGTGCGGAAATAGGTGACGCCGGCGGTCAGGCGGTCGCCGGCCAGGTCCTGGTCGATGCCGACGTCCCAGCCGCGGCTGCGTTCCGGGCGCAGGTCGGCGGCGCCGTAGCAGGGGTCGAACCGCTCGTAAAGGCTCGGCGTCTGCCAGGCGGTGCCGTAGCTGGCGCGCAGGGTGGTGGCGGTCGGCTCGATGCGGTAGGCGGCGCCGAGGCGCCACGTCGCCTTGCTGCCGAACTCCTGGTGATCGTCGCCGCGCAGGGTGGCCGAGAGGTCGAGGCCGTCCAGCGGCGTGACGCCGAGGGTGGCGAAGGCGCCGGTCTTCCAGAAGTCGGCCTCCATGACCGGCGCGTCGGGGGCGAAGCCGGGGGTGTGCTGCTCCATGCGCTCCTGGGTGGCGTCGAGGCCGGCTTCCACCGTCACCCGCTCGCTCGCCGCCCAGGTGGCGACGTAGTCGAGGCGGGTCTTGTAGCCGTCATAGGTGTCGCCGGCGGTACCGAAGCCCCAGTACTGGCGGGTGATGGCGGTGTCCGACACGCCCAGCACATGGGTCAGGGTGTTGTCGAAGGTCTCCAGCGTGGTGGCGAGGCGCAGGAAGCGTTCCGTCTCGTCGCGGTTCCAGTCGCGGTCGGCGGTGTTGGCGTCATAGAAGAGGTCTTCCCGCTGGTAGCGG
Organism: Caenispirillum bisanense; assembly: GCF_039523075.1. Taxonomy (NCBI): domain Bacteria; kingdom Pseudomonadati; phylum Pseudomonadota; class Alphaproteobacteria; order Rhodospirillales; family Novispirillaceae; genus Caenispirillum; species Caenispirillum bisanense. The sequence continues at coordinate 1,447 of NZ_BAAAEP010000005.1, read as the reverse complement.
GCGGTGGCGTCGAAGCGCAGCCGGTCCGACGCCTGCAGGCCGAGGCTGCCGGCCAGCGACCACTGGCGGTAGGGGTCTTCGGCATCGCCGCCGCGCCTGCCGTTGAAGTCGGAGTAGCCGAGGGCATGGGTGCCGGCCGCCGACAGGCGGAAGTCCACCGGCCCCTGCAGGCCGGAGACGCTGGCGCGGGCGCGGCTGGTGTCGTAGCTGCCGTATTCGGCGCTGACCTCGCCGGCCAGCGGCTCGGTCGGGCGCTTGGTGACGATGTTGATGACGCCGCCGCCGGTGTCGGCGCCGAAGCGGCCCGGCTGCGGCCCGCGCAGCACGTCGATGCGGGCGAGGTCGGCCATGGTCAGCTCGCTGATCGGGTATTGCGACTGGCTCTGGCTGGTGTCGCTCATCTCGATGCCGTCGATGAACACCCGCACGTTGCGGGGGGCGAGGCCGCGGATGGTGACCGATGCCGGCTGCCCCATGCCGCGCTGGCCGGAGATGGTGACGCCCGGCGCCAGCCGCAGGGCATCTTCCAGCCGGCGGATCTGACGGGCCTCGATGTCGGCGGCGGTGACCTCGGTGACGGCGGTGGCGGCCAGCGCTTGCGGCACGCCGAGCGGCGGCGGCGCCGTCACCCGCAGGGGCGGCAGATCGGCGGTGTAGGTGGGGTCGGTCAGCACCACGCGGGTCGGCTGACCGTCGTCCGCCACGGCGGCGGAAACGGGCAGGGCGGCGGCGAGGGCGAAGGCGAGGGCAGGCGTTGGAACGGAACGCTGGCGCATGATGGGTCGGCGGCCTTGCTTCCTGCGGATCGGCCGGGCGCGCGGGGGCGGTGCCGGCGTCGATCCGGGCGGATGGACGACGGACGTCGGCCGCGTCCGTCGGCCGGCGCGCAACGGCCGGGCCTGGGGACACGGGATGGCCGCGACGGCCGAAATCAGAAGCGGAAGGCTCTGCGTCCGGGGCGCCACGGTGACGTCGATGGGCGCGTCACCGCAACGGCTGCCCGCACCCTCGACACACCCCGATCGAAGGTATGGTGACGCTGTCTGCGGCAGGTCTCCTGGCTCGCGGATCGCCGACCTGCGTCGCCTTCCCGGCGCCGGGGCGCCAGTGGCATGAGACGCAGGCCTCACCGCTCACAGTTGCGGGGACAGCCACGGCACAAGGCCCTCGACCGAGTCGGCCTCTTCCGTCGTTCCCTTTTAATCCTCCGGCGTTTCCACCGTATGAGGAACCGTAGACCGTTTTCAGGTACCCTGGCGGGCAGCCAATGTCAACCGGCGGCTGTGCGACGCAAAGGGAGAGGGAGGACGTGGTGACCCACCCGGCCGAGCCGCCCGGCGACCCCGCCAGCCCGCCCTGCCTGCTGCACGAGGCCGACCCGCTCTACGCCGGCTTCGCCCCGCCGCATGAGGTGGCGGCGGCCCTGGCGGCGCTGCTGGCGGAGGAA